>CAZXKW010000051.1:0-6906 GCA_964641565.1 uncultured Candidatus Peribacteria bacterium | reverse complement strand
GCTGACTCTAATCAATCCCAACCAGCTGAAGGAGTCGGCGCGATACCTAGAAATGATATTGGCACATCAGTGAGATCTATAGCAGATAATGTGATTGCGAAATGGCCAATAAGGGTAGTCGCCAGTACTAGGGCTTACTATGAAGACCACAAAGACAAAGAATCTCAACTCACTGCCAACACAAAACTGAAGAACCTTGTTGCGGGTAAAATTAATGATGTTAGTGTTGGTTATCAAGATCTTCAGAAAGCTTTTGACAAAGTAGGTGGGAAATTGCCAGCTACGGAAATGATTTCACCAGAAACGGTTTTGACATTAGCTGCTCGGATAGTAAGAGCTGTCCCCGTTACAAATGCTGATTCTGATATTGCCCTCGATGCTCAAATTGCTGCTTGTGTGGATAAAGCAATGGATCATTTTTCCAAACAAATTCAGGCAAATTTACCAGCTGCTAAATTTACTGAATTGCAACGTAGTATTGCTGTTTTTTTGGTCAGGCTTCGGGTTAATTATGCGCATACTTTAGCGATTGCTGTGAGAGCTTTTATGCTGAGTAATCAAAATACAGATTCACTTACTGGTACTGAAAATGAATCTCTCATCGTGGGCATAAATGCACCACATCAATTAAATAAGGCTGCTGCTGATGCTGTTGTGGGTGAGGGGATTGTAACAGCTTCAGCTCCAGGAGTACCGCAGCAACATGACGAAAAATCCAAAAAGACTGTTGCTTCTCGTGGGCTTGTTTCTGATACACGTAAAAGTTTTCGCAATACCTTGCTTGCTGCCGCTATGTCTGCATTTGCTGGTATCAAGGATTTGTCATCATCTTCAGCACAACCCGTAAATCAGGATGTTCCTCACTCTCACCCAGTGACAACAATTGCTCATACTAGACAAAATCCAAACCCTACTCCCACTCCTGCTCCTCAACCAGTAATCAGACAGGTTCAAGAGACCGTTGAAGTTGGGCAAATTACTGGTACGGTAGAAATTCCTGTTGCTGGTACTATTCAAGGAGCTATCAATACTGCACTGCACCAATTGAATGTAGATAGTGCGGCTAGAACTGCCAATGAACCTCGCAATGCTTTGGCATTGTGGGCATTGCGATCTCATGGTGTGATTTTGAATAATACGCAAATCAATTTGCTTATCAATGCTCTAACGAGTCGTATAGCAGATACTGAAATGCATCCTGGTAGTCATGATTCACCAAAAAGAGCTTGGCATGCAGGGATGCCTAACAGTACTCGTTTGCGTTTAACCTATACTCTTGGCCGTGAACCTAGCTTCACGATTACCTTATTGGAAAATAATGCCAGAAGAGCCGAACGCGGAAGTGTTACTGCCGCTTTTTCAGTTACTCCTCAAATGTTAATTGAAGGTCGTGCTTGGGAAGTAGCAACGAGAACGTCGCCCCCCAATACTTTAATAACTCAAAATCCTTACGACCCACCTCATGTGCCAATTTTTAAATTGTAAGGGGATGAAATAAATGAAAATTTTGGTATTTATGTAGTAAGGATCTCATATAGTTACTGGGTTAGATTAGGTACTATTAAAGCGCTTGTAATTTTGTTTGTGAAGGTTAAAATAAAGCCTTTAATAAAAATATTTTGATCAAGTTGAAGACTGTAGCCAATGTTGGTATTGATACAATCTGTCAGGATATTGAAGTAGCATTTCTGCCAGTGGTTAAAGCACTGGATACATTGTTCCCTAGAGTATTTGCTGAGATTGCTGATGGGGTGCCTTCATTTACGCCACCCCTACCTTATGAGTTTGATAGATTAGCGGTAATTATTCCAGTGAGAGATCGGGTGCGGACAATGTTAGGAGGACAAGGTTATCACCCAATCAGAGATAGGGAAGAAGGTTATCATTTTAGTGATGTCATTGATGATTATGCTAGTGCTTTTGACCTGCAACCCGCTCGGGCTCAAGGTATTCGTCTTTTAGGTAACTATGTACTGAAACTATTGCATGAGCAATTGCATGCATATGATTTGTTTTTAGGTTTACCTTTGTCAGCAGAAAATAATGTTTTTTACCATTCACAATTTTCTGCCTTTTTTCGCTATTGGCAAAATGATATTTTAGCTAGACATGATGTGGTCGGACTTAGTATGGCTGTGCTCATTTGGAATAAGTATATGAGACAGGTGTTGCCTAGAAAGTGGCGTGCTCAAAATCGTAAAATGCTTAAAGAAAATGCGGCGCCTTTAAAAAAGGGTGAGCAATCAAAACTGGACATCTTATTGGTTCATGACAATTGGCAAAGACTGGAAGAAGCTGTGTCAGCTTTAGGAAAGCTATGTCATCAGACTACTATGGATGAGTCTAAGGCTCAGAGACTCATACAACCTTTTCTAGCAGATACTTTGGGGCCACATTTGTGGGGTACTTTGGCTTATTTTGCCCCCGAAGAAATTGCGGACAAAGTGCGGCAGTCGGATGTGGAGGTGACTGCTGAGGAAGATATTGATAGTACCGTATTGTTAGTTCTAGCACTTTATTTTCATCGACTACCCTGGGATGAGGTACAGGCACTACTGGGATGTGGTGTTGAAATTAGAGCAAAGATTGGGGCTGTTCTGAGTGCTATTCCCGCTTTACGGGAAGTGGCAGTCATCCCCCAAAAGTTTAGTGTGGCAATTGAAGAGGCTATGATGGATGGTCTGCTGCCATCTTCACCAGCATTAACCTTAGGCCATCCACGCAGTCGAGTCCGTTTATTGCCCCCCAATCCTTTTATTGCTCAGTTACACAAACAATACGAGAACTATAGTGCCAATGGTGACTGGGGGATTGGGGCTTAGTGGTCTTAAAGAAAAGCTCATGAAAGCCAAGATGGGGACTATATTAGGTCGCTTTGTTGCTGTGTTTTTCGGTTGAATGAATAGCATCTGCTCTTTCTAGCCAAGATATTGGCTAAGTTGGTCACCCAACAATGTTTCCAAATAAGGTGTTACATGCCAGGTCTGTTTCAGCACTTTATATTCTTCTACAAATTGTTTATCTCCAGGGACTAGGCCTTTTACGCCGCGAATAATAAGGTTCCGATTAGTATGTTCTGATGTGATAAATTCGATTACATCCGTTTGGTATCCCATAATACGCAAGATCAGGGCTCGGAATGAATCTGTAAGGATATCACCAAAACGTTCGCTAAGTGCGCCATGACGGAAAAGGGGAGCATGTGCAGCCAGTGCTTTTTGCTGGCGACTGAGTTGTTGTTGCATATGATGGTGACAGCATGGAGAAGCAAAGATCATTTTCGCATCCCAGGTGATTGCTTTGAAAAGGGCATCATCTGTAGCTGTGTTACAGGCATGTAAAGCCATCACCAAGTCAGGACTAGCAGGTGGTTGATAGTCACTGATTTTGGTGGCTTCAAATTTTAATGTTTGCCACTGTAGTTTCTCAATTTCCAAACGATGATTTTCGATCAATTCTTTGTTTACATCTATTCCTACTAAGGTAAGTGGTTGATGGATAATGAAGTTGAAGTAGTTGTAGACTGCAAAGGTGAGGTAGGCATTGCCACAACCATAATCAATGGCAAGTAAATCGTGTTTTTTAGGATCGATGCCTTTTTGAGTTTTAGGAAAAGTTTCATCAATAATTTTCAAGAAGCCATTAAGTTGTCGAAATTTACTTTGTTTGTCGGCTTTTACTTTTCCTTCTTTGGTCATGATGCCAACAGCCTCTAAAAAGTCACTGGGGACGTCTTCTGGCAGCAAATAGTTTTTGGAGCGATTGTGCTGCAGATCAATGTCATTTTTCGTTTTTTGGGTCTTGCTTTCGTTGATAATTATCTTGCCTTTTTTACTGAACTGAATTTGCAGATTACCTAATGTGCTTTCAATAAATATATTCTTGAAATTACTTTTTATCAGGTCATTTAGAGCTTCAGTATATTCCTTACCTAGATAATTTTTGGTGATACATTTTTTTTCATCATAAAAAGAAAACTGAACATGTTCTTCGCCTTTGATTAGTATTGGTCGTAAAGTAACTCGTATCCAGGGAGAACTGGTTGTTTTTCCAGAAAATGATGCTTTGAGGACATTGTTGCTTGATCCAATATATTTGGTGATTGCTATGGCAGCATCTGCGATGGTAAGCATGGTGGCTGAGATTAGGTCGATGATTCTTGGTTGCTTCGATCTCAGTATAAGTTTTATTGTGATGTCTGTCTTGTAATTTTGATAGGAGCTAGCGGCCGAGAGGGAAATAAGGTGGGAAAGTGGCCTACCTGATCTAGGTACTTTTCTATTAGAGAATGTGAGCCGTTACAATTTACTGAGCAGCTTGCATGACTGCTTGAAAGAATGATCGTCTAGGCCGATCGTTTCCTACATGATCAATTCCTTGTCTGGCAACTCGTCGAATGATGCCTTTTATACGGGTATCCCTGATCCTGCTTACTTTACTAACAAAATTTCTTAGCATCATTCGTAGCTGTCCTTCTTCATCCACCATCATAGCTTGAGAAAGTGCATCTGGTGTTAAGAGGAGCGTATATACCCTCAAAAATTCATCGTTTCCCAATGAGCGAAGGTAAGTGATCATGGGCGTATCCAATTCAACAATCTGCGCTGTAGCATCTTCCAGGTGTGGGTGAGCTAATATATTGTCATGATCAAGATGATTTTGGCCACATCCAAATGGTTTTCCTTGTACCGTTTCAATGACAGTTCCGACCCCCTCGCTAGCATAAGACGGTGCGTTTTGGTGCCAGCTACAGTGCTCTTGGCCTATGATACAAAAGTGCGGTTTGTCGCCAAAACTAGAAGGGGGTGTATCAGTCAGTAATGTATAAATATCTCCTGCTGATTTTGTTTGAGGAAAATCACCAACATGTGATGTTCTGTCAACATCATGAAATAGCAAAATGTCAGCCTGTACAGCACTCTCTGCTCTGAAGTAATGATCTCCGCTCATTTGCAGTTCAAAGTCAACAGTAATAGTGACTCTACGGCGAGTAGCAGTGATGTAGGTAAATTGCATTGATTTCTTTTTGCTTGTTAGACCTAGCTCTGGATGATTTTCTTCTGACATTTGGAAGTCAGAGGTATTGCTGCAAGCCCACATCATTCTCCGAATGTAGGAATCTATAGCACTATAACTTTCCGAGTCTATTTCGGTATACGTGAAATGAAATCTTTGTGTGATCGCAGACTTCTCAGCCATTTGGAAAGCAATCTCGAGCGGTGACAATAAAACACCAGAGGCTGGACATAAAATGCGCACTTCAGGTTGTTGTAGTAATGGCGAAGTTCGAGGATTTTCAGCTAACCGTATACCACTGTCAGTAAGTGATTCGGAGCTGGCTGTAATTGCATATTCTACGCTGTCATATTCTTTACCAGTTACCCAATTGATGCCAGTGGGCTCAGGTCTTTGACTAGATGGAGCAAACGTTGATCGGTGATTAAATACCCGCATGTCTCTTAATCGACTGAATGTTGGTATCCCTGGTGCTATTACTATTTGCTCATTTGCAGCTTCAGCTGTTTCTAATCTAGGTAATGGCTGTGCTCTTGTATGTAAGCAGCGTTGTCTGGCGCGTTCTTTTTGAAGGCGTTCACTGCCAGTATCTGTTTTAGCTGTAGCAGCTAAAGCGCTCAGACCCAAAATCTTTAAAAAGTCTCTTCGTGTACTGCCTTGATCTTGTTTACTAGCGTCCGGTGTTCCTGGTAGACGATGACGATCGTTCAATGAATTTAATGCCATTATTAATTAGCTAATCAGTCTATTATATCATGATCTGAAACTTGAATTAAGCCATTTCTAGAATTGGTGGATACGGGAGGCCGTAGTTATAATCTGTTTTCAATCTATCCTCGCTTTAGCCATCGAGGTGTGGAGTATGGGAAAAGGCCATTTGGCTGATAAATAGCTATGACTTAAGGCTTTTTCCAAAGAGCCTCTTATTGGAAGATGGGAACGGGTATTGTTCTTAGGCCTTAGTACAGTCAAACATTGGAATTTTAAGTGTGATCACATATAATTCTGTTTGATTATTATATTATCTACTATGCATGACCTGTTTAAACGTGGTCTGCTCGTGTGCCTGCTTTTAGCAACCACTGCTTGTGGCGCAAATCAAGTTGATGAAATTACAGATCATACTATTTCTTCAACGCCACTGATCCTCTCACCTTCTTCGACCCCATCTAGAAGTTCCAGTGCTATTTCCTCAACAATAACTTCTACAATAAAACCGACTGCGCAAGCGAATGGGAACAATAAGTTTGTGTCAACTAATACTCCAACTGTTATTCCTGTACCAGTATCATTACCAACTCTAGTAACTAAGACTACTCCTACAGATCCAAGTATAAATGATGTTCAAATTACTTTTGACAAAGATCATTATGAGCCAGGTGAATCAGTGGCTGTTCGTATTAGCAATGGTACTAATGAGGACTATGAAGTTCATTACACTGGTAAGTACCTCTGCCATCGGTATTTTGAGTTGAGCTTGGGGAATACTTTTTATCCAGGGCTTGATGCGCAAAAAGATAAATGTACTACTAGTTATCTATTAAATACTACTGATAAATTAGTATTTCTTGATGTTCCAGCACATCAAACAAAAACCATTGGCACATGGGACCAAATGCTGTTTTTAAATTGTTCTGCCTACAGGGATAGTCGCAGCGGTCGACCTGGGCCATGTCCAGGTAATAAAGAATCAGCACCGGATGCAATGTATACCTTTCATATTGATATCAATATGAAACTTAATGGGACATCGGAGACAACAAAGCGATTAACTGCAAATCTCACTATTGGAGAAGGGAAGAGGCAATTAGCGGAGGTTGATCAAGTAACCTTTTCACCCACTCACCCCAGGGGCATGACGCCACTTACTGTTACCATGTCCGGGCCTTT
>CAZXKW010000050.1:4880-6975 GCA_964641565.1 uncultured Candidatus Peribacteria bacterium | reverse complement strand
TATCAGGCAATCAGCGGCGATATTAGGCGAATGTTGGCTGGCCTCGGATTCCAGGTCCATTGTCTTGAGCTAGAGGCTCGAATGCACAGCAAAAACATTCGGCGCGCAGCCCAGGCTATTATCGGACCGAACAATGGCAATGCTTTAGTATTACCAGATTTTACTTCTTGGAGCGCGCTAACATCACATAGGGACCAATTTGCACATTTGCAATATCCATTTGGTAACTTAGACACATTACTCAGTGATGCAGCAATAGCTTCACTATTTTCTCGTACCAGCATACCACCATCCCCTCAAGCACTTGATACTGTCACCGAAGCACACTTTGAAGCTATCGCCACTCTTTTTACGATGATCAAGGAAGCCGGCTTTGATGGTACATGTCATATTGTCCAAAACGGATTGGCGGAACACTCACCTTTTGTCCAACCACTAATAAAAGAGCTGACTGACCGGGCAGTCAAAGACGAGTTCCCTCCTAACCGTGAAGATGCAAGCGTTAGTACTATTTGTGATCTCATTGAGGGACCATTGGCTTTGAGAATAGCACTGGCGATTCGGCAAGCTGAGGTAAGAACTCAGATACATCAGACCCTTCTTGCCGGCCAGGCAGATGCCAGAGACATAGTAGTTGCTGACTCACATTATGTAAAAAGACATCCCGAGATAGTAGGTGGCAGTAAAGTATTACCACTGCCACTTGCAGGTCTGATAGCACAAGCATGTCATCACAATTTATTGCCACGTCGGGTAATGGATCAAATGTTGATAGATCTTGAGCAAGCTTTAAGCCACCGCTATACAGCACTAGTGGCAAAGATGAAAAAAGATGGACAATCCCTATCTCAAGCTAAATGAATACAGGGTCACTCCCGCGCGTAGATGGGTAAAAACTGGCTGCTGACCCATGCAAGTTTTGATCGTAAATTGATCACCTGTGATTACTCTACCAAAATGATAGTTGTGTGCAGCTCCTAAAGCATGCCGAGTGTCATTGGCATCACGAGCTGAAGCTTGAGCATGATGTCGAGGTGAGATACTCAAAGCAATTATTTGTCCTGGAGTGAAATGGTAGGTCTGAAACACAGTAGATTGTTCTCGCTGCATCCTTCTCAAAACCTTTGCAATACTTCCCTCACGAGCAGTACTAATAATAGTGTAAGTAGGACATGCTGGTACTGATGGTATAGTCCTCCTCACTATTGGCACTTCAGAACGAGGAAGAAGCGGTTGTCTCCGCGCTGTAGTCCTCACTGGCACTGGAATGGTGTCTTTATGCTGTAAAGAAGAATATAAATGGGACGCGAGTGGCCAAGCAAGGAGTGCACCCAATACTGCCCCACCAGCTACTTGGTAAGTAGTTTTTCTCGTCCAAATATACTGTGGCCTTGGGGGTGGCTTTGGTGCAGCATCTAAAACAGTTTTTGGAAGGTCTCGATACGGACTCTCTGCAAGAACTGGAGCCAACGCTGCTGGCAACAGTGGTGCAGAGCAATCAGCTTCCAATCTTTGTTTATGCTGTAAAACAGCCTGATCAATAGGCTCACCTTCATAAGGACTTCCAACAGACAGCTGATCATTTCTTGGCTCAAAACCACTCTCAAAATTGTCCCCAGCTCCAAGCTGATCTTCGACATTTTCCACCACTGCACTACTAGCACAATCCGTAAAGTCTGGATTATAAAGTTTTGATACCACTGAAAACATTCCAGAAAGTTGAATCTCTAGCCACCTGAGCCGTTTTAAATCTCGATCGTAATCAAAAAATTTTTTTAGTTCATTATCAAAAAGATTATGCGATCCATCTAAACTCAATGATTTCATTAAGTATTCTTTTTCACTCGATCCATACAATTTCCCCAATTCCAAGTCCAAAGTAAAACAGATAGTGCCAATAGAAAAAATTACTCGAATAATATCAGTGTCATCTACATAGAAAATTTCCACATCATCCTTGAATACTTCTTTTACAGCATCAACCACCTTTATGGGCAGGAAACGACTATACTGATGGTCAGGGGACATAAGAAACGGTTATTTTAGAATACCAGCCACTTTTTCTACCATGCGTTGGACATCAGAAGTATTCTTT
>CAZXKW010000050.1:4513-4870 GCA_964641565.1 uncultured Candidatus Peribacteria bacterium | reverse complement strand
ACTATATAATTTAGTGTTTGCTGAGTTACATCAGGTAATGTAAGCGGAATAATTCCGGCTCTCGCCCCTTTGCTAAAAAATACCCTTTCCTCCTTTAAACGAGCGACAACTGTTTCTGCTGTTGTCGAATCAGACGTAACTTTTTGCCGAGCAATACCCCACTGTGGCACAGCAAAATCTCTGGCAAAAACCTTGGCCACGGTAAATGTAGCTGCTAATTCTACAGTCACACCTGGTGTAATAGAAAGGGGTATCACATCACCACCTTCTGCCTCTGCCAACACAACCGAAGCGAAACCACGATAGCCACGGAGCCCAAGTAAAGCAGCAGTATTTCTCACTGCGGCTGGCAATTTA
>CAZXKW010000050.1:0-4503 GCA_964641565.1 uncultured Candidatus Peribacteria bacterium | reverse complement strand
ACGGCTCATGTCCAAATTATCTACTGGGCAATCTGTGATACTACATACAAAATCAGTAGCCAAATCATCAGTCACTCCAATTTGGGCGACAGCTACTGAGCGCAGCGATCCTTCGCCACAGTTGGCCACACCCACTAAACACTTAGCATCTCTATCTAGCAATGCATGAGCCAGATCAGAAAATTCTTTAAAACTTTTCGGCTTAGTTTCCGCCCCATTTGCAGCGGTCACTTTGATACCAGGCTTACCATTTTCTACTGGCACTAAAGCCAAAATAGCATTGGCCACACTATGAGCTTGGCGTAAAGTAGTAACCTCTATTGCTCTTAGATCGGCAATAGTCAGTGACTCAGCAGTATTTCTCACTCTTGCAGATCCTTCCATTGGCACTTCAATTTTCTTACTAAAGTTTTTAGCATCTTCACCATAGCGACCAACTGACACGCGTAAATCAGCCCACTTGTTTCTTTGAGAAGTCAGTGCACGATCCGGACCAAAAGAAAACACTTGCTTCCGAGGAACACAATCTAAACCTAGAGTTGCCAGTAACTGTCGAATGGCATTAACCTCTGCCAAAGCTCTTTGTTCTACAAACAGAATGTCACTAGGTAACGTAAGAGGTAATGACAATGCCGCTCCATCGGGAGCATTAGCAAGTAGTATTCTGGGATCATTACGATATTGACCCAACACTGGCGCAGTAACTCTCTTCATATCTCAATTTAAATTTTAGACACAAAAATACCAGGGAAGCGCATACTGGTCAATATAACCACATGAGATTAACTATTTTGACTCAAATAGCGGGTAGCCATTTCTCGAATGATTTTTTCCCCTACCGGTTTTGATCGTTTGCTGTCTCGAGCAATACATTCTTCTACACTAATATCCAAAAAATCTTGAAACTCTAAAACAGCACCAAACTCCAAAGCCACTTTTCTTAAATATTTCTCATGCTTCGGATGTAAATTAGTATCATCTACAATCACATCTTTGCCAGATTTGAGCGCCTCAGCAATAATGACGTTACGAATATGGAGAATAAATTTTTCATTACTTGAGCTCCACATATCATCGTCAATCATCATTCGTAGATCGTCTTTATTGACCCGTTTATATTGATCTGGGTTCTTTCTGATCATGGCTCTCGCCCAGGTACTTTTGCCTGAGCCAGGTAATCCTCTCAAGAGAATAATTTTTCTCATGGTTATAATTTATTCTGGTGCTAGTTTAGTATACAATAGCTTTAAATCACATCATCATCTATGACTAGTTACGATCACAGTCTGCGTCCCCAAGGGGCTATGGCAATTACGCCTTACCTGACTATTGCTAATGCAGTCGCTACTATTGAGTTTCTCAAAAAAGCCTTCAATGCGATTGAGCTTAGCGTAATGAAATTAACTGACGGCAAGATTCGGCATGCTGAGCTGATGATCGATGATTCGATGATCATGTTGTCAGATGCTACTGAGAAATATCCACCTATGCCCGGGATGTATTATCTCTATGTAGCTGATGTTGATACTGCGTATCAGACAGCTTTGGATGCTGGAGCTATCAGTCTTACACCACCTACTGATCAACCATACGGTGATCGTACGGCAGGAGTGAAGGATCCGGGAGATAATCAATGGTGGCTGGCTAGCCCTAGTAAAACTACTACAAAGAATTAGTAGCTGCTACTCTTTCTGAGAGCGAATATTGTCAGCTACTTTGGCACTCAGAGTGTCATAGATAGCTAACTCTTCATCAGTCAAAACTGTGAATGCTTTGCTCAAATGGGCAACTGCCTTTTCACGCATTATTGCTAAAGATTCTTTCGCTTTTTTGGTGAGCTCTATAAGAATGACTCGACGATCATCTACTGACTCTTTGCGAACAATCAAGCCTTTTTTTACCAAAGCATCCACTAACTGGGTAATGGCACTACTACTAATTTGTAGCATAGCTGTCAACTCTTTGAGCGCTATAGTGGGACGATCTTTGAGACTAGAAATAATTGGCCACTGAGCTGGAGTGATCTCTCCTTTGTTACGAATACCCAAATGATTGGTGTTGAACGAGCGCTTAACCGTATGATAAGAGTCCATAATTCCTTGAATCGTTTTTTCGCGTTTTTGCATAAATGCTCCTGTTACTTATGATCCAAAATAGTAAGGCTCATAAGCGATGAAGTCAATTTAAAAAAACTTTAGATTCATTAACAAACTTCCCTTTTCTCTTAAGCCCAAAATCCCTTAAAAGATTGCCACAAGCTTTTTCCTTTAGTCCATAGCTTATGCAAAAAATTAGGCTTGAAATACGATTCATTCTCTATGGTCGTATAATTAACTTCTGCTGCTACAAATGATGAAGCTACAATGACTTGACCATTACGGATTTGGCGAACAAGCCAAGTTTGACTCGTCTCGTCATAAGCTAAAGCGACTTGATCACCTGGATTGGTATGCATACCTGCTGGACGAGCAACTCTAATGGCATTTTCCGCTTGATTACTCAGTCGTTCTAATCTCATTTCATCAACAATATTGAATTGCGCACGCAATACATGTTTTGCTCCCCCCATGATGCAAGTATTCGGTCCTTGAGGCAATACATCTCCAGTATGAAAAACGGGTGATGTAGTCGACACGACCGATCTAACTGTATCCTGCTCAGCACTGATTACCTGATCAGTACAAATTTCACGTGCATTTCCAGATGCACTGACTCCACGATCACTCGAAAGAAGTGGATGCATAGCGGATCTCACATCAGTGATCATATCACTATGATGAGTATCCATCTCCTTTGGTCGACCTGTCAGGCCAGCAGCAATCAACATAGAAGCGGCAACGGCAAACATTGGCCCAGTCAAAGAACTCAAAGATGACCAAAGTCCTGGTCTCGGAGGAAGAAATCGAATCACCTCCATATTTAGAGGTGTGTCTGCCCGCAATGTACTTGGAGAAGGAGTTAGTGCTGTGGTAACAACTACAGGTTCATCCGTATCAGATAAAGCACCTACGCCAGCAAGAACTTCTGAATCTCTAACCATTACACCACTTTCTTCTACTGTTGCAGCTTGCAATCCCTCATTAAACTCACGCTCTCTCACGCCACTCATTTCACCTGCTGAAGAAGCACCGTTAACTTCAAAATCACCAACAGCAGCTGGTCGAGTAATTTGGGCTAATTCACCTAAAGAAACTGGACCACTTTTATCTGGGGCGGCATCTAGAGGAGTTAAAGTTCCTTCTTCATTTCTAGCTAAGCGAATTTGATCCTCATCACTTTCAGGATCTGTAAACAATACAACGCTATCAGTACTAAACCTTAGCTCTGGAGGAACTGGCGTAACACGCAGTGCAGGATTATCAATTTGAGCTAGCAACAAAGGTAATGCTTGCACTAACAGTGCTGTCAACGGCTTGTTCTCTTCAGAAGCATCATCAGGTTGATCAGGATCAGGAATTGCACCTTGATTGGCAAGCCTAAGAACATTTGCCGCAAAGCTCCTTACCCCCTCTTCAGTGCTGGTAACAAGCTGAATATGATCTCGGTATTTAGCTGGAAGATCAGCACAAAGTGCTAAAACATAATCTCTTATGGTCAAAGCACTATAGTCTTGGTAGTTATCAATTCTACTACCAATCTGTTGAGGTTTGAGTACACCAGCCAAATTCGGTGCAGTCACCGGTGTTAACTTTCGAGCAGCATATAACTTCCATATTTTTATCCAATCAGCCCCTCTCGGTTCAGATATATGCAATTTCACCAGCCAAGATCTTAAACTTGCTATCAATTTATCAACTGTCATTTTGGAACTAGTATACCCTTCTAACAAATCCCACTCTCGTTTACCTGCCTCAGTACCAGTATCAATTGATGCCTGCAATATTGCTACCAACACTCCTGGGGAAAATTCGCCGCTATCAATATCTTCAATTGCTGTATTTGCAGTGATAGTTGCTAGAAGACGGTCATAAGCTTGACGCTTCGCACTCTTCACTAATGACTTGCGCATAGCACCACGTGCCGCTTTCACTGCTGCTTTATATTCCAACAGTATTAATTCCACTCGCTGACGGTCAGCAACCTTTTCAAGCTGCAGCAGAAGTTGCCGCTTCTCTCCAACAATTTCTCGACTAATATCCTGAAACTTTCCAGCTTTCATAAAAATAGGTTACCCACCATTAAACCACTATTATGAATATTGTCAATACGCAAAGATGCCTGAGGCCTGAATTAATGATTCATAAGCTGCCAAGCGGAGTGTCGGCAGTATCCCCCCACCCATGAGCCAGCATTCTGCATTCTGAATTCTGACTTCTGCATTAAAAATTCGCCATTCGCACTTCGCAATTCTCAATTCAAACCTACCACCCTCCTCCCCCACTACTTCCCCCTCCACTCCCCGTCCCCCCGCCACTACTAGAAGAAACACTACTTGAGATAGCGCTACTGATAGAGTTGATCGATGACGTAATATCCCCAATACCACCAGTGCCAGCAAGCATA
>CAZXKW010000049.1:5676-7032 GCA_964641565.1 uncultured Candidatus Peribacteria bacterium | reverse complement strand
CCTATCTGGATTACGAGTTGATCAAAAATAATCCCAAGATTTTATGTGGCTACTCGGATATTACTGCATTGGAAAATGGTATTTATGCTAAGACTGGTTTGGTAACTTATTCAGGGCCGCACTTTTTTGATTTCGGTGAGGTGCAAGGGTTTGAATATACGCAAGAATATTTTGAGAAATGTTTTTTCCAAGAAGATGCTTATCAAATTTTTGCTTCTACGGAATGGACCAATGACAAATGGGGAAATTGTCAGCTAAGTCGTACGAAATTACCTAATCCTGGCTGGTATATGCTCAATGCTGGTCATGCTACAGGAGTGTTGATTGGTAGCAATTTAATTACATTTCATTCCTTACTAGGGAGTCCTTATTTCCCTAGTTTGAAAGATGCCATTATCTTTATGGAAGAAGATGAAGAAGAGCGTCTCTTTAGTTTCAATCGCAACCTGACTTCTATTACTTTGCAGCCTGAGTTTTCTCAAGTGAAAGGAATTGTGTTTGGTCGATTCCAGCCAGAAAGTGGTATTACGGTGGAGGCGTTGCAAGCAGTCGTGCAGAACAATCCTCGTTTACAACAAATACCGATAATTGGAGGGCTGGATTTTGGTCATACGACTCCGAGGCTTACTTTGCCAATAGGTGGTATAGTCACGATTTCAGCTCATCTAGGAGATGTGCAAGTGATTATTGAAAAACATTAATTAATAACTAACTACGCTGTGTACTTGAAAAGTTTTACCAGGCAATAAGCTTTTACTTTTTATGATACAGCGGTAATAATGTGATGTATTTCTTTTTGCTTAGAAAATGAATTTCAAATTTTGGAGCCAAAAGGCCACATCGGGAGATAAAAGAGATAAAGTTGCCCCAGACTTTTCGTATCTGCCTCATGATACCTATTATTTTGATTCTGCTTGTCAGACATTACGTCCACAAAGTGTAATAGAGGCAGAGAGCTCTTATTATAGAGAGTACAATGCCTGTGGTGGGCGGGTAAAATATCCTTGGGGGGAAATAGTTGATGAAAAGATCGAGGCTGCGAGAACTACGATACTTCGATTTTTGTGTGTTTCCACAAAGCAGTATTCAGTCGCTTTTACCTTGAATGCTACCTATGGCATCAACTTGGTATTACAACAAATTCCAGCGACTAAGTATCGTACAATTATCACATCGGATATAGAGCACAACTCCGTATTTTTACCGACAATTACCTACGCCAAGCAACATCAAGTCAATGCTATCTATACCGAACTTGGCATGCACCATGTTTAGTGTGTTCCCTATTTTTTCTACCTTCATCTTACTTTCCTATACTTAATTGGTATTGTGCCGTCTGTATGTAATACAATTTTG
>CAZXKW010000049.1:0-5666 GCA_964641565.1 uncultured Candidatus Peribacteria bacterium | reverse complement strand
ACTCTATACCAAGGAACAGTTAGCTCAAGCAATTGTGGTCGTAAATGTCACTAGTAATATCGATGGACGCTCTTTAAATAATCTCAAACAGCTGGCTGATGATATTCATGAACAAAATGGTTTATTACTGCTTGATTGTTGTCAGACTATAGCTCATCACAGTGAGCTACTTCGTGATGTAAAGTATGATGCGCTCTTTGCTTCCGGTCACAAAATGTACGCCCCCAGTTGTGGCTTCATTGTGATTACGCGTGCTTTATTACAAGAACTTGAGCCTACCTTTTTGGGTGGTGGTACCGTTGGTGATGTGATGGAAAATGATTATCAGTTATTGATGGCACCACATGAGCTATATTCACGATTGGAGCTCGGTTTGCAGGACTATGCAGCAATTATAGGTTTGGATGCTGCAATTAAATGGTATGAAGGTTTTCGTTATGAGCAGAAAAATGCTCAGCAATATGAAACAATGCTGAGTGAACAACTCTATACTGGTATACAGACCATGCCTTATCTGAAAATAATCAATACTCAATCCTCCCCGGTGGTGACTTTCTATCCTGAGAGAGTAGATAGTCATATGCTTGCTATGTATTTAGGCAAACAGAACATTATGTGTCGCTCTGGTTTCTTTTGTTGTCACTATTATTTGAAGAATAAGATGAAGTACCCTCCTTTACTACGAATCTCTCTTGGTCTGCATAATACCTCCGAGCAAATTGATTTCTTGCTTGCGAATTTAAAATATCTTTTAGAAGTAGCTAAATAATTTTATGCTTTGTATTGCTGCGTTTATTGTGTTTTCAATTTTAGGTATCTTTTCGGCAAGTTATCGAAAATTAGCCAAGAAAGGTTGGTATTGTGTAATGCGCAAATTAACCTTTCGTCCTTGTGATATTAATTTTTCTGAGGAACTGAAGGGCAAGATGTTGGGGAAATTGATTTTTACCCATCCTAAGCTAGCAAACTTGCTTAGTCGTTTTGCCAATGTCTTTGCTTTTGTGTTTGTTATTCTCACCATTTGGAGCACCTTGTATGTTGCTCAAGCTGGTTTAAATCTTTATGTGTATGACACTTGTAATCCTCAAAATGTAGAATCATGTTCACTAGGAGGTGAGGCCTGTGGCATTGATAGTTTATCTTCTACAGATGAGTTTTCGGTATGGAATACCCTTGCAAGAATACCGGATCGTTGGAAAACATGGGAGGCAAAAGAATATGTACCAGCCACAGTTAGTTATTATGGTGGTTATCGTGCTGATAAACCTGTGGCATTGGAGATCATTGATCCCAGCTGTAAATTTTGTCAGAAATTGGGCGAGAATATAAAGGCAGCGGGCTTCACGGATCGCTATAATCTAGCGTATATACTGTACCCAATTGAACTATGGGAAGAGCAATATAAATTTCCGCATTCATATCTGATGGCTTCCTATATTGAAGCCTCCAAGAAAGTGCCCTTAGCCAATACTACTATCACGGGTGACTGGCAGCTCTTGGAAAAAATTTTTAGCGATAGTAAAGATGACAAGTCCATGCAGGAAATATTCAATGCTACTCAAGATGTTGCTGTAGTCACAGCCCAATTGCAGGAGTATTTGAAACAAATAGGCTATTCAGACGAGCAAGTGCTTACTATTTCTAAACTGAGCAGCAGTGATGAAGTAAAGGCCAGTCTCAAAGCGCAAAGGACAATTGTCAATGAACAGATTCGTACCAGAAAGATTCCTACGATTCTCTTTGGTGGGAGACGTTATGATCGAGTCGTAGATGTAGACAAGCTTAAGTAATAGTACAGCAATAGTTGCCTTAGCTATTGTGGCGCATGCCAATATTTGAGCGTAAAAACTCAATGGGGTGATGTTATTTGCTGGTTTTGTTTTATATGTTATATTGCTATGTTGAATTTTTCATGAATGGCTTCTCGTGATTATAAACTTGGTGGGGCAATTTTAGCTGCTGCTGCACTGCATCTTTTGCCCGTGCTTCCCACAACTAGGGTTGGCCAAAAGGCTCGAGCAGACATTAGTGATGTTCTTCACTTAAATGACAGACCTGTTCCTCCAGCTCCAGTGCCCATTCCATCGAAAACAAGAGATGAACTAAAGGCACGATTAGCTAGCGTATCACCCCCAGCTCCAATTGAAGCTACAGATCAAGAAAAAAATGCCGCTGTCAGTGCCTTTCGTGAAAGTATCAGATTGAATGATGGTTGGTTTAGTGAACATGTTTTTAGACTATACCTATTGAGTGGTGTCAGGACGCCAGAGCGAACTGCTAGGGTGAGCAGAGCCCAAAGAAAATATGAGCAGTGGCGAACCCAACTCAGCAGCATGCTCAACCAAGGTGTGGCGATACAAGTCGCTTTGCCTCAGGTGATGGCCAAAATGAAATATGAATCGGCCATGCGTGATGTAGTAGAGGCAATAGAATTGGAGAGAGGGAATTGTGCGGTGGCAGCTACGGTGAGCATGATGCTTCTAGCTGATCTTGGTTTTACTTCGCGTCTTTATATACGGAGTGAAGCAGCTAGTCCTTATACTAATGAAGGCCATGTTGCCCCAATATTTATGTTCGATGATGGCTATCAATGGGACATTATGGCTGGAAATCGGTCTTCAGGAGTAGGCGTGCAGGTGCCAATTTCTTATCTACCCGATTTGTACGCAGTTCAGCATGATTTACCAGCAAGACGAAGGCATTATCGATTAGAAAAAGTAGCTGGTGAAGATCTATTTGGCAATGTGGTTGTGCCAGCTCATATGTATAACCATAATGGCTCAGTCTATTTCAGCGGATCGCTCATTCATCCCTACGATCCAACACTAACAACCAATACATTACGGGGTGATCAATTTATCCCTACCGGAGCGCTGTTTGATGCTCGGTTTACGCGCGATTTTACTTCTCCGTTAGTTAGAGAAGGCATTGATTTGCCTCGTAATACTAGGGATGAATCTCTGATTTTTTTTGAAACACCACCATTACCGGGCACTGCAATGCCAACTATTACCATGCACCCTTTGCCAACGAGAGTGGCAGGATTTGCTCCATCAGCTGATTTAGTTGAGCTAGATACTTTAGCAAGTGGGGAAGTAACAAGATTAAATCTAGAACATGATCCCAATAGGCGATTATTGGTGATTGCTAGAATTGTGGGGCTATATCGTCAGATCGAAAGCAATATTCATACTCAGGGTTATCAAGACCCCGATCACTTAGGCATGGCGGCGTATGCTCATACCAGAGCAGAAAGATATTATGCAGACGGGATCAGGTTACTCCAGTCTTGTCGTGACACTGGCTGTATACCAAGGGGGATGGTGGTGACAGATATTCAGGATTTGGCACATTTGGGTGATGAGGGATTAGCTTTTCTTCGTCAGCTCCAAACAGCCTATCTCGCTAGCTATCCTGATTATTTTCAGTTATACGGCAGTGCAGCTGTTCAAGGGGTGCCCATGACAGATTGGATTAATATTGTTGTAACGCTGCTATTCAGCCCTTCAACGAGAGATGCTGAATTAGCAACCATTGCGCAATTACCAATTGCCAGTCAAGTCTCACTCTGTCGATATATAATGAGAGGTAGCTTGGTCTCACAGGGAAACAGGCTTCGTGCTTTTTCGGTCCTATTGAGTGATAGACAAGATACTTTTGCCAGAATCTTTCGAGTGGAGCGCTCATTGGCTGAAAATTATTATTTTCCGGGTGCGGATAATTACAATAATATGCCACCGACTGAAGATTATGAGCTACTAAGGGCGCGAGTATTAGCAGTAGTACAAGAAAATAATCTACCAGTTGAAACAGCTGAGGCATTCATGACTTCATTGATAGACGATAGAATTAATGTTGGCATCACTGATTCGCCTACCAGCTCTCGACCAAATGTTAGACGTAGGGAAATTGTGAATACTATTCGTGCTTGGAAATCTGCTATTATTCCTAATAGCCCAAATGCAATCTATACCGATCGAGTGTATAGGGAAGCAGACTTACTGCTATCTCGTCACCAAGAAATGCTCCAAGCTTGGTATGAGTACCAATTCACACCACCGACAGATCCCCATATGATTAATGGTCATGTGGAAATGGATCTTCGTCCCGCAGAAGTGCCCGGATATCATGCCTGGAGTGAAGAGCGTGGTGAGCAAGCAGATCTTTTTATCAGAGATTATTTTGCAAGACATTAAGGGTAAAGAATTCTCAGCATTAGTATTGATTCACTTGAAACAATTTTCCAAGCACGAATGGCAACTTACTTTTATTTAGCTTTGGGCATATTGATATTAGTGGTATTGATTTTTGTTGGGGGAAAACTTTTATCCTCTCCTGACCGCATCAATCCAATAATTGAATCTAAACCTGCAATGCTCCAATTCGACGGTGTGCAGTTTGAGCCTCCATTTGCGCTTCATATCGTACTAGAAGAATTAATCAGGAGTAACAAACTCACGGCGAAAGAAGCAGCTAAAATTGGCCAAGATAGCACTATTGGCAGAGCAATTAGTCAAATGCAAACAAAGGCGGAGGTTATGAGTTATATTTTGAAGTATATTAACAAATAAAAGTTGGTCTGAGTTTGGAAAATAAATAGTATAATTTAGAAATTATACCACTAGTTCGTCATCATACGTCTACATGAATAGTTCTGATGCATATCTAAAAGCTCCCAAAACAGACATTCCGGTCTTTTTTAGATATGCAACGGGTGAAAACACTGAGCATCATTAGAAAAATATTTGCAGCTGCTGATAGTGCAAAAGATGAAGCAAAACCAGTCGTGAAATAAGAGATATACTTCACATAATTCGTCTGCGTTAATAACACTATTCTCTAGGCTATTGGGGAGGTACATTTTTGCTTGCTTGTTTCTGATCATAATGATGATAATGGTGATGTTCTTGATGTCTTTCACCCGTGAGGTGGGACAAATCTTTATCTGGTAAATATAAGAGAAACAAACCAATAAAAATGCCCACTATGTCACTGAGTAATGAATGATCGGGGAATAAAAATCTATCGGCTAACTGCCAAAGACCGCGCCATACAAGTACAACTCCAATAACGATAATAAGATCACGAAAGAAGTATTTTCTGGGCTTGAGTGAAATGCCACTTTTTTTGATATGTTTATGTTTTTTGTCGTCCTTTTTAGTTGAGTTTGCAAGCATAGAATATATTACATATGTAGTATAATTGATGCGGATGGATTTTGAAATTTATATGCATTTGTACCTTTGCTTGCACCGGAGTAAGGTTATACTGAGCTTTAATTAAAAGAGTATGCATAGCCGATCACTCAATAGCCATGAACCGATTCATGGCAGTATATTTTTGCTTGCCCTAAAACTATTTGTGATTATTTTTGTTAGTGATGTAGTCTATTTATTGATTGATAGATTCTTGTTTGGAGTAGTGCAAACCAGTATTTATAACAGTCTTATTTTGCTTTTAACTGGCTTCTATATACTCAAGTCACTTATTCAAATTATTTTAGTCATATTGGTTGTATTTCATTGGCTTTATCACAAATATCATATTGATTACACCCAGAAAAAGCTTTACGAGTATAAAGGATTTTTTCATACTAAAGAGCATATGTCTGATTTGAAAAATGTGAGAGATGTATCAATGGAACAAACTTTTTTTGGTAAATTGTT
>CAZXKW010000048.1:0-7097 GCA_964641565.1 uncultured Candidatus Peribacteria bacterium | reverse complement strand
GTGTCAATTTGACGATAGGATAAATGGTACCATCCAGCTTACGATCAGTTTTTTCTACAGCCAAAATTTGCCCCTGGCCTTTAATACCATGAGTAGTCAAATACACACCTTGATCATTAGACTTAGGGGCGTGCTTTAGCACATAAATAAATAGCAAACCGACGACAACAGTACCCGCTGCTGCTAGTAATACCATTATTAATGCAATCATATCGTGTGGATAAATACTCTTAACCGAATGCTACCATACTAGAAGAGCAAAAACACCTTATTCACCGTGGAATAACATCTGTCGGAACTGCTCTTTTCTATGAGCATCCAATCTCATTCTTAACAATTCAATCACTACGTCCGTATTACGAAAAAGAGGATCATCAGCTAACAGTAAAAACTCCTCAAAGTTAAGAAAGTATGCAGCAATTTTTTCGCCACCATCATGGTAATTGAAATTACTAAAACTACAGTTACGAGCGATAAAAGTATGAACTGTCCAATCAATCTTTACCTCAGGAACTCGCTGCAACCACAACTGCCAATCATCAGCGATATATCCAGTCTCTTCTTTTAGTTCACGTTTAGCTGTTTCCAATGGAGTCTCGCCAAAATCACTACGTCCTCCCGGAAGAGAGATAAACGACGGCACACCTGGTTGCTCCTGCTTCAGCACAACAACCTTATCGCCAATAACAGGCACTACACAACACGTATCAGGTCTTTTTAATTTTTCAAAAGTAGCTGTAGAACCATCAAATAAGGTTTGTTCCCATTGCCAGACTTCAAACACTTTGCCAGTAAAAACCTTTTGAGCGTTTTCAGGAATCATATGATTTCTTTTTTACCAACGAATAATAACATTTTAAACACACGTTGAGAGTGGAAAGTTGAAAGTTGCCCCAAAGGGGTCCCTTTGGGAAGAGTTATGAAGCTTGAAGCCTGATGCCTAAAACTAGAGGCCTAAAATTCGCACTTCGCAATTTGAAATAATCTATTTTCCAAACCGAAAAACAAAGACTATACTCATGAATACTTTTATACTGAAAAAATTATGAATTCCCCATTTCAGAATGCCTTGGAACAGTTAGAAAAAGCGACGAAGTTACAGCAATTCTCCACTAGCTTTTTGGCTCAAATGCAATCACCCCAACGAGAAATAAAAGTATCGATACCAGTCAAGATGGATGATGGTACTACTCAAGTGTTTGAAGGTTATCGTGTGCAATATTGCAATGCTAGGGGACCATATAAAGGCGGCATTCGTTATCACCAACACACAGATATTGAAGAGGTAAAAGCATTGGCTTTTTGGATGGCGCTCAAAACTGCCGTAGCTAACATCCCAATGGGGGGTGGTAAAGGCGGTATTACGGTTGACCCAAGAATACTTTCTGCTACTGAACTAGAGAAACTTTCACGTGGTTGGGTACGAGCATTTGCCCCAGTACTTGGCCCCCATCAAGATGTGCCAGCTCCTGACGTCAATACCACACCGCAAATCATGAGCTGGATGGTAGATGAATATGAACAATTGTCAGGAGATAAAACCAAAGCAACCTTCACTGGCAAGCCTCTCAATAATGGTGGCTCTGAGGGACGGAACCTAGCTACTGGCATGGGAGGGTTTTACGTGTTCGATGCATTGAAAATAACTAGCAAGTTACCAGAAAAAGTTACCGTGGTAATTCAAGGCATGGGCAATGTTGGTGGTAATGCCGGTCGTATCTTCAGTGCCAATGGACATACAGTAATTGCCATTTCTGACTCTAAAGGCGGTATTTACAATAAAGCAGGTCTAGATATCCAAGCCGTAGAACAATACAAAAAAGACTATGGGACATTGCAAGGTTTTCCTAATGCCCAGAGAATTACTAATCAAGAACTATTAGAATTAGAAACCGATGTCCTCATCCCCGCAGCCCTAGAAAACCAAATCACGGAAAAGAATGCTCAAGCTATTAGGGCGAAATTAGTCTTAGAACTAGCCAATGGTCCCACTACTCCTGAAGCAGACGAAATTTTGTTTAAGAAAGGCATTTATGTTGTCCCAGATATTCTCGCCAACTCAGGTGGAGTAATCGTTTCTACCTTCGAGTGGGAACAAAATCTCAAAAACGAGCACTGGTCTGAAGATGAAGTTAATAAAAAGCTACATACTATTCTTAAGAGCGAAGCTAATAATATCTGGGAAAAAGCCAAGGATTTAAAGACTGACCTCCGCCGCGCAGCATTTATAGTAGCCTTGGAACGCCTAGAAAAAGCAATGAATAGTTAAAAACCAGGAAAGTAATCAGTTTTGATCTGATTACTAGGAACATTGAGACTTCGCAGTAGCTGCATATAAGCAGCTACCATTGCCCCTGGCCCAGAGATATAAAAGGTACGCTCACTAAAGTCAGGTACCAGCTCATGAAGCATTTTAGCATCAATACGCCCTACCTGTCCTGACCAATCTTTTGCTACCCGCTCTCGATCACTAGCAATATAATGCACCCTCAGATCAAATGATTTGCTGCCTTGTTCAAAAACACTTTGATACACAAAGTCTTTTTCTGTAGCACATGCATAAAGCAATACTACATCTCTTTTTTGCTTCGTATGAATAAGATGCTGAACATGGCTACGAAAGGGGGTAACTCCAATACCGCCAGCAATAAAAACTAGCTTAGTAGTAACATCCTGAGGAAGCACAAAGTCACCACTCACCTGACCAATAATTAACTGTTGCCCCGGTTCCATTGCCAGCAAAGCTTTTTTGAATGAACTGCCATCGGAGGCTATTTTAACCCCCAAATGTAATTCTTTTTCTTCAGGAGCTGACGCAATAGTAAAGTAACGTCGAATACCACGCTGATCAGGATGATCGTGACCAAAAGTCCATTCAATATACTGTCCCGGTTCAAAGTCTAATTGCTTCGGAGTAGAAAAACTAAAGTCATAGAGATTGGCAGCTTCGGCATGTTTAGACTTAAGAGTAATCACCATCTTCTGCTTGTGGCTTACCAAAAAGGCAAAAATATTTGCTACTACCAAGGCCAGTTCCGGGGTAGAATAAATATTCCCCACATGCACCTGTGAACCTGTAATCATTCCGACAATAATCCCATAAAGCAACTGCTGATTATGCCTCGTGGGAGTGGTCAACGGTTCAGTCAACATCACCGTGCCAAAGAAAAAGAGTGGCCATGAAATCAATGCTGTCCATAATGAATCAATAATTGGCAACTGCTGACGATAGCTTGCAAAAGCTATCATAACTAAAGCCATAACCAAAAAACCAAAAAACATCTGAAACCGTTTAATCTTATGTACAATCAAAAGACCAATAATAAGCACCAATGGCAACATAATAGTGCTTCCTGCCCACCAGATTGCCAAATCACTACCTACCAAACCCATTATCACCAAAGCAATGGCAACGGGATTGAAGACATGCACTTTTTCCCAAGTTAAAATATATTTTGAAGCAATAGTAATTAGACACATCAACACAACACCAAAGAATTCGTACGCAGTTTCAGCTGGTCGGAGTATCAAAAACAATATCAATCCACTAATCCAGACAGATTCAACATTTACTGGCACTGAAAAAAGTCGAGAAAAAAAAGTATTTAAAGCCCAACACAATCCTAAAATGACCACCAAGGAAATCGCTAAAGCTAAAGCGGTAAAAGGCAGCAAACCGAGCAATGCATAAACAAAACCGGAAATGGTAATCGCTACCAATCCATACAAAACAACTTTGTACATTGTAATGCTATTGAGCAGTTCATCAATAAATTTCATTTCAAAGTAATTATGAAGTAAATATCTCGGCTGGAAATGCTGATGACCGAGTAATTGAACAATCCTTATACATAATCAAATACTCAAAATCATAGTTCTCTGCAAGCTTTTCTGGTGAGACAAAGAATAAACAAGTAGCCAAAGCATCTGCGATAATGGTTTTTTGAGCGATTACCCAAGTTGCCAGAATATTTTGAGGTGAAGCGAGATTGTGAGCATCAATAATATGATGATACTGCCCCCAAGCCCTTCGATTACCGGCTGACCCACAAATACTTTGATTACAGATCTCAGCTATTCCAATCACTTGTTCTGTATTGAGAGGATGCTCTAATCCAATTCGTATTTTCTCGTCAGTAGCATGCCTATAATACATATCACCTCCGGCATCAACACAAAAAGACTCACAACCATCCTCAACCAGGATTTGTGAAACTAAATCAACTAAATATCCCTTACCAGCAGCACCAAAATCAAGGACAACCGGGATATTAACTCGCAGATGCGGGAATTGATATTCAAGCGCACTTTCCCAACTAGGAACTAACGTCAAAGCTTTTGGCTGCAATGAGTAATCAGCATCATAACCAGCTTGCACCAATGCCTGTCCAACAAGTGGGGTAAAATTACCATTGGTAAGAACATAGAGATCATTATAGAGGTCAAGAAGCTCTTTAGCATCTGCTGGTAAAAGAACATCTCCTCGATTCTGAGCTATTTTAGTCACCAATGATTCAGCTCGGAAACGAGAATAAGTAAGATCAAACTGACCAATTCGAGCATCAATTTTCTGTCGCAAGGAAAACCAATCACGCTCATCTGGATAAGCGAAACTGACATGCCAATGGGTACCAATTGACTCAAATTGATAATCAATCCAGCCCATCGATTATGATTGCGCTTGAGCTTTGATCTTCGCCAAGGCATCTACGAATCCCTTTGGCGTAAGTGACGATCCAGCAATCTTAGTCACATTTACTTCATTGATATTTTTACCCACAACGTATTGTTTGTAATTATCAGCAAAAAGCTTTTGAAACTTCTGTGATATTGGAAGCGTGGCCTTGGGAGTGACCTGTACATCAGTAATAATACCCTTCGCCACAGTCACATTGACACCAATCAACTCTGCTCCGCCCGGGGAAACATATGATCCATCAGCACTATAAGTGCCGTCTTTATAGGTCGCTACTGTTGAACCACTTGTCGGTGTAGGTGTAGTAGCAGTAATACTACTCGTACTAATTGGCATTGATGTCGTGGTAGAAAGGACGGTTGGTGTTACAGTTGGAACAGCAACTTGTTGCCCCACCATACTATAACTTGCAACCCCACCCACAATAACGACAAAGGTAACTGCTGCTACAATTTTATTAGTAGTATCTTTTGAGGGCATAAAAAATAATTGGAAGTACGAAAAGAGTATATCGACTTTGATTGATTTAGCCAAAACCACCACACACTTTGATACAAAGTTGTTGAAACAATTATTTCAAATTTGATATTGCTAATGCTGGTTTCGATGGGCAACAGTTACTATCAAAACACAACAAAATCATCCGAACATCAACAATGCGCATAGGGTTCGAACACTGGAGATACTTGTTATTTAAACTAATCTTCGCCATGCTAAGAGAGAACTTTAAAGTATACCTATGTTTAATTTACTACAAAAGCGCTTAAGCTATGGCATTTTGACTATTTCCCTGCTTGCGGTATTTGGATCACTTTATTTTAGCAACTTTGGTGACCCGGTTAAAAATTTAATGGATGGCGTTCTCTTCGACAGCTCACGGGCTTTCGAACCATGTCATTTTTGTTGGTGTGCTAGAATTCTCATGTACCCAATGCTACCAATCAGTATTGTAGGCATTTGGAAGCAAGACAAACAATTTATTAGCTATATTTTACCCTTAGCATTCATTGGTTTACCGCTTACCCTTTACCACTATGCACTCCAGATGCTACCAATTGAGACAAGCGCATTTTGTACTCTAGCCAATCCCTGCAATGCATTGCAGGTGGCTTATTTTGATATCATCACCATTCCTTTCTTAGGCTTGACTGCATTCTGTATCATTATTTCACTCTGTATGTCTTTTCGCCAAAGTGTAAGACGTGAGCATAAAGCCTAATCTATGAGAGAGCCTCTTTATCCCAATCAAGTAGTCCCTTTAGCATTGACTGTCGTGGTATTTTTAGCCGGTATTGGGCTGCTATGGGGCGAGGTCCATTTGTTGAACTATGTCATCGGCGGTACAGAAAGAATTGTGCCAACTTTAAGATGGCAAGATATCGCAATTGGACTAACTATTTATCTCAAGACTGCCATTGATTTTGCTATCTTTATTGGTCGCCTCATGAGCGAATATCCAGGTTGGAAAAACCGCATCATGATCGAAATCGGCACAGCATTAGGTAATATTGCTGGCACCATGGCAATTTTAATTCTTTGGGACATTTTTAGAGAAATTAAATGGTTAATGGCAATCATGATCGTTATCGCCGGGCTGGTGCTTTTGCGAATGGCTGAAGAGGGTCTAGAACATGTCAAAGATGAAGCAGGTAACTATAAGGGCCCCTTAGGACAGATAGCAAAATGGATTGAAATTATTTTACAAAAATGCAATCACTTCTTTGCACCCGTGCTGAATAAAATTATTCCCAGTACTAAAATACGTGAAAACAAAAAAACTAGTTATGGAGCTTTACTACTACTAGCTATCAGCGTGCCATTTATTCTTGGTTTAGATGACTTTGCTGGCTACATTCCCCTCTTCAATGTGGTCAATGTTTTTGGCTTTGCTACCGGAGTATTTTTAGGCCACATGCTACTCAATATTGCGCTCTTTCTTTCTCCTCAACTAACGATTAAAGCAGTTAAAAATCCGATTATCTCTTTCTTTGGTAGTATTGCCTTCATTGTCATTGCCGCTTGGGGTTTTGTCGAAGCCTGGCATTTAATCAACAGCTTTTTCTTTAGCCACTAAAGCCTTGCCCCCGCTCGGGCACAGGCTCAATTTTGTAAGTGTCAAGCTAACCCAATAGTTTCTCGAAGCAATAAATTGCCGAGAAAGAATGGGAATGCTAGGCTAGTTCCGGAAAAATCAACATTTTCGCCCCCTATTGCAGGGTTATCACAATAAAAATGTTGTGCTCTTTGAAAACTCGGGTTTCTCGTTTTGTTTTTATAGAGTGCAAATGTGCTGTGCTTTGTTATGTTTTTGGTGTGTGTCCGTATTGTTCTTTGTGCATGTTCGTATGTAAAATTTCTAACTATTTTTATGACCCAACTTCGAAAAATAGCAGTAGCAGTT
>CAZXKW010000047.1:0-7216 GCA_964641565.1 uncultured Candidatus Peribacteria bacterium | reverse complement strand
GGTAACTGCTTTAAGAACTTGAGCCGTAGAAAGGCATTTTAGAACTGATTTTAGTTTAATCAAAGTAATAAAAATTGGCAAACTGACTGCTCTCTGACTCATGGGCCTGACTGCAATAGTCTTGAAAAGTACTGGTCCTTTTTCTGGCGCATGAATAAGTGGATGAGACTGCAATGCGCTAAAATTTGCCCGCAATAAGTGAACAAGGTCCCAAGCAAAAGAACGAGAAGCAACTGAACGACGTTGAAATGAACGCATTTTGCTGGCAGCAACGAGCTCCATCGCTTTTGTCATTTTGCGAGTTCCCTTGAAACTATGAATTTTCTTCTTTACTTCCAGTAAAATACCTGACATACAAAGCTAATTAGAGTAAGTCGCTCAAAGTTTTTTTGATCAAATCTTCAACTTCAGGAGTTAATTCTTTCTTTTCCATAACTGCTGTAATCATTTTCTTACTACTAACCTCAGCAGTTGCCAACAACTTCATAGTCACAGTATTAATTTCACTTGGTTCATATGAATCCAAGTAGCCATTCACTACAGCATAAATCAACAAAACTTCTTGCCATAAAGCAAAAGGGCTCAAGTTTCTTTGCTTTAAGACTTCAATTATACGTCTTCCACGAATAAGTTGTTTCTTTGAAGACTCTTCTAAGTCACTAGCAAATTGAGCAAATGCCTCCAATTCATAGTACTGAGCTAATTCCAGCTTGATCTTACCAGCAATCTTTTTCATGATCTTGGTTTGAGCAGCACCACCTACACGTGATACAGAAATACCAATATTGATGGCGGGACGAATACCTTTATAAAAAAGTGTACTGTCTAAAAATATCTGTCCATCGGTGATAGAAATTACATTTGTAGGAATATAAGCAGATACATCCCCGGACAAGGTCTCAATAATTGGCAAAGCAGTAATGCTACCACCACCATTGCTTTCATTTAAGCGACAAGCACGCTCAAGTAAGCGTGAATGCAGATAAAAGACATCACCAGGATATGCTTCACGTCCAGGAGGTCTACGAAGCAAAAGTGACATTTCACGATAAGCTACGGCATGCTTAGAGAGATCATCATAAACGATAAGCACATCTTTACCTTGATCCATAAAGTATTCAGCCAAAGCAACACCAGCATAAGGAGCTAGAAACTGCAAAGCAGCAGAATTTGCTGCTGAAGCTGAAACAATGATGGTGTAATCCAATGCTTCATGCTCTTTAAGCAATTCATGCACTCGGGCAATTTTAGCTTCACGTTGACCAATACCTACATAGATACAGATTACGTCCTGACCTTTTTGATTAATAATGGTATCCAAAGCAATAGCTGTCTTACCAGTCTGTCTATCACCAATAATTAATTCTCTCTGTCCCCTACCAATTGGTACCAAAGCATCAATTGCTAAAATACCTGTTTGCAAAGGAACAGAAACAGATTTTCTAGTCATCACACCAGGAGCTACTCGCTCATGAGGATATTGTTTCTTGCCTTTAATAGCTTTATTGCCATCAATAGGATTACCCAAAGAATCGATTACCATTCCCAGTAATTTGTCAGATGCCTCCATGTGTAACTGATTGCTAATCACTTGAGCAACCAAGCCTTCTTTCAGCTGTTCATCAGTTGTCAGTACAACAGCATAGACCATATCTTTTTCCAAATTCATTACCAAGGCTCTACTGGTACTTCCTTCTATTCCTAAAATTGCTCCCATAGGGACTTGTTTCAAGCCTCGGACTGCAATAACTCCATCCTTATAAGATTGCACTATACCGGCCTCCTGTGAAGCAACAGTTGTGTTGTCTACTTTTTGGAGTGCATTTTCAATTGAATCAAGAAATTGTTGTAATTTAGCTGACATAGAATTGAATTAAAAAGAGAACGGCTGATTTGCCCATTGTTGAATCTTCCCACTCCATGAGTAATCGAACATTTTTCCATTTTCTAAGACTCTCAATCCTCCTAATAAACTAGGATTGTAGTGAAAGAAAACGGTATGTGGTTGGTATCTTTTCCGCATCGCAGCACGCAGGGCACTAGTTATCGGTCTGGGAGTTTCAATGATGACACTATGTAATTGCGTAGTTAGTTCACTGAGCAGATTCTGTGCTGCTGATTCAAGCTCCTGTCTTGTAAAATTAAGCATCAATGCTTTGATGGAAGACGTAGTGGGCAGTTCATTTACAAGACCTTCCCTTTGTACTAATGGTTGTGAGCCAAAATCATCAGGTAGATGATCATAAGCAGTGAAAACAGATTCACAAATATCTAAAACCAAAGCTTCAGTAAGCTTATTATCATCAGTAGAGCCTTTCAATAAAGCTTTTAATTGCTTAAAAAAAGTATCACTAGAAACACCCAGTATATATTTCCCTATTTCATCGGATAATGCATGCTTAACTATCATCTTCTTTTTATCAGCAGCATCAAAAAAGTCTGCATTCTGATGCAAAAGATTAAGTAAGGGGTGCAGTGAAGCAGCTAACAGCTGAGAGGAAATGTCAGTAGTTTTCATCATAATCAACGTTTTTCAACTTCTTTCCATGTTTGACTAATACTTGCAGCAATGTCTTTTTCGGAGACCCTGGTCATAGTAATATGAAGTACAGCCATCTGTACTACTTGCGTCAGTTTTTTTTGAACTTCTGCAAATAAAGCCTCTTTTTCAGCAGTGATCAATGCCTGTGCCTCTACCAACATTTTTTCTCGTTCAGAAGCAATTTGCTCAAGCATGTCTTTTCTTTTTTGCTGGAGTTCTTTTTTAATATTTAAACTCTCTTGTTCTAATTTATTTAGCAATGCTGCTCTCTCTTGCTCAGCTAGATCTGCCTGTTTCATCATTTCCTGACGCAACTTATCAGCATCTTGAATATTGCCTGCAACTAGAGCCCTCCGTTCATCAATAACTTTTAAAACACGAGGGTAAACAAATTTTGCCAGTATAAAGAGCAAAACACCGTAATTGATGAGATAAAGCAGCACCCCCCACCAATCTACCCCAATTTTTGTAAAACCCTCCATAAGCAGAGATTAGTAATTCTCATTAATTCATTATCCGAATCAACCACAGATTATTTAGCGAACAAAATAATCAAAGAAATAACTAAACAATAAATACCAGTAGATTCACAAATAGCCATAAAAACTACAGAGTTGGTAAAAAGCTTGTCAGCTGTCTCGGGATTTCTAGCCATTCCTTCCACCGCTTTAGAAGCTACCCATCCTTCGGCCATAGCTGGCGAAATAGAACCAATAGCCATACAAATACCAGCTGCTAAATACTTTGCTGCAATAGGATCCATAAAATTTGAAAAATTAGTGAATAAATTTAAACATGAGCAGGTTGCTCGCGAGAATTATCCGGAATAGAGGAAAGCACACCACTTAAAAATTGTACAGACAGCAATGAGAAAACTGTCGCCTGAACCAAAGCTGAAAAGAGTCCTAATACATAAAATGGCACTGGCACAAAAAACTGAGTAAAGAAAGCTAAATTAATGATTACAGCTGACATGAGATCACCAGAAAGAAGATTACCGAACAAACGACAAGAAATAGAAATAATTTTTGCAAGCTCACCTACGATATCCATAAAACCTAAAAACAAGCTGATCAGTGCATTTGTAAAATCACCAAAAGAACGAACCTTAAATAATGGAGCAATACGAATATAATTACCAATATGACCAAATGGTCTTTTTACAAAAGCAATAATATGCCCAGAAAGCACCACAAAAAGTCCCAGGGCTAATGTTAGGCTCAAATGCGCAGTTGGAGTCGTAAGCAATGGCCCATTATCGTAGACTAATGCTGATAACAGCGGATAAAAAGAAAAATAATTAGCAATTAATACAAACCAAAATAAAGTAAGTACCACTGAAAGGACATAACTACGGTATTTGGGTGCACATACCATTGAAACTTGCTCCCAAAACCAAACAGTAACAAATTCAAAGACTACCTGCCCTCTCGAGGGCACTAAAGAGAGTTTCCTTGTACAAAGCCAAGCCACGATCAACACCAAAACTGTCGTAAGCAGTGCCATTAAGTGGGCACTGGTGATACCGAATGGACCAACACTAGCAATAATACGCGGGACAATCTCTAAATCCATAGTTATTTTTTGAAGTGCTTATTATTATAAGCAGTCGTCATTCCTTTCATGATGCGGAACAATACTATCTGTAAAACAAAGAAAGCAATTATCAAGAACCCAATTAAAAACAGTGGACTGCTAGAAAATAGCTTATCCAAATATCGGCCAAATACAGCTGCTGCAAAACCTAACAGTATCGTCAAAAAAAACACAATAATAAACCGACGAAAATGAAATCTTACAAACGGGGAATTTGCAAAAGCCATATGAGAATTGAGCCCTCAAACTATAGCTGCAAATAGATATTTTTCAAGTAACTATATCCGCCTCGATTTTGGCAGGACTTTTCGAATTGCTTGACGAATACTTACCTCAATCATAGCAGTAGAAATTGCTTCATGCTGATGCTGCAAAAAATGAATCTTTGACCAAGCTCCAGCAACCAATACTCCAATCAACATCCCGGTAATGGCACTAGCAAAAACCAAGGTCATACTTGCAATAGCCCAAGTGAAGTAAATACTCAGGGACAAGTACGCCACCGCTCCACTTAAGTGGAGATAGAAAAACACACCCAAGATAGCTGCAAATGCTAAGCCTCCAGCAATAATGCCCCCTTGCCGCGCATAGTAAATAATACTTCCCGTTTCTTGATGCTCGGGATGAATAAGGCCACTTGCTTCACTTCGCTGACGAACATTGAGATGAGAAGTCATAGGGGTATCAGTTAGAAATATTGATTGTATTCAACTGAATTAACTGTATGTGGAGTACTAACCTGCTTACATACTACTACAACTTCAGCCAACCATAAGCCCCTGATCAAATTGTCAGTAGTCCACTCAAGTAAAAGTGTGTGAAGTAATCTATTCGAGATTGCATATTAAGCTCATATGTTGGGTCTAACAGATTCACCAAGAAGCGCCAGCCGGTGCAGACAGCCTACAATAGTACCAATCCCGCTCAAGGAATATAGTGACTACAGAACAGAGTAGTTTGCTACTAAAGCTTGTAATTCGTTACCACACAGCAATTTTGATTATTTCTCGACCCTATGACGGTAAGAGTGCTCCAACATATCTCGAAGTATAGGAAGATCTATATCGGTCAGTTTATTAATATAGAGACACGATCCTCTCGACTTATGCTTGCCAAGCCTTGAAAGCAGGTCTTCGCAATCTTTGAACACTTTTAAATAAATGGTAAGCGCAGCTTTGCGAGGACTAAAAGCCAAACAAGGCATATCACCTTCACGCCCACTTTCGTAGCGGTAATGCTGTGAACCAAATCCAATAATGCTTGGCCCCCAGAGAACAGCCGGATAACCACTGATATCCTGCATCATAGCAATAAGTACTTTGGCTTCTTCCTGACGCTTGGGACTCACCGTCTCCAAGAAAGATTCGATGCTGACATCCGTAGGTTTGGTTTTATTTTCAGCCATGAGAATGCTTTAGATGAATATTGAGATTATACTACTTACCTATTGATTCCTTAAGTAAGCCGAAAAGAGCAAATTATTTAGAAAAATGAGCAGCGATGAGCAGATAACCAGTATAAATAATCACGCCACCAACTAACAACATCAGGAGAGAGAGCAAATAGTCTGTTATGAAACTATTTATAAAAATCAAAGTTATAGTAAGAATAAAAGCACTAATTGAAATACAATATCCTTGCCAAGTTATCGGTTGATACTCCATTGGACCAAGATAATGTTTACCACCTGAGTGGTTGCGGATAAACCAAGGGTAGGACATAGAGTAATTATCACTTTTGGATCTGCTCTTGTACAATCATGATTTGAATTATCCGTTGTTTTTAGGATCAAACTCTATCATCCATTCTATTCCATATTTATCTCTCCACATAGCAAAGTACGTTTCTGCAGAAGTATCCCCAGGCACTTCGACGGCACCACCTTCTGAAAGACCTTTGAACAATCTCTCAGCCTCTTGCAGACTTTCTGCTTTTATTGAGATTTTGCTTCTATTTTCATTTTCATTGGTACGCCCCATTTGTTCGGGAACATCATTGGCCATCAAAGCAGTTGGTCCAATAGGCAAAACTATCAACATTACTTTATTTTCCTCATGAGCAGCTACTGGAAAATCAGCACTTGCCATGTCCTTGAAACGAACAATTTTGGAAAACTCTCCACCAAACACTGATTTATAAAATGTAAATGCTTCTTCTGCATTGCCATTAAAGTTGATATGGGGATTGATGGTTAACATAAACTTTAGAAGTAATAGTGGATAAAATAACTACTTAATGTGGTTGAAGTAAATTACCCTTCATAGAAGGGTATGAAAACAGTCTAGACTGCAAGCCCTTTTTGCAAACGATCTTTAACTGCTTCAGTCCCAAGTACCTTCATCACCCAATACAAATCAGGTGAGCGATTTCTACCTGTGAGATAGACGCGGTAAATCTTGGCAATGTCACCAAAATGTCCCTTGTAGACATCAGGTGATTGTTTGAAAAGTTTTACATCAGGAGCAAAACCAAGTCCTTCAGCAATAGTTTTGAGCTTAGTTATCCATGTTTCCTTATCGTCTTCAGGGTTATAGCCCTCAATCATTTGGCGGCAAGCTGTTGAAATAATTTCGGGTGAAAAAGCAGCGAGATTTTCAGCAATGACAGACTGACCAGTCTCGTTCCAATCTTTCTCAAACCAATCCGTGAAGAAAAAACTAATTTCACCACGAAGATCAGACCACTTAGCCAGATCTTTTCTTTGTTCTACCCCACCACGTTCAATACCAATAATTTGTAATGTATAAGCTTTTTCTGATTGCATTTTTGTAGCCAGCTCTTGATCATACTTTTGAGCCCAAGCAAGAGCGAGCTCATAGACACGATCACTCCTCATTCTACCAATAATATTCTTGCATATATTTTCGATTTTCTTGGTATCGATGAGGGCACCACTTTTGCCTAGACCACTTAATTTAAATTCAAATTCTCTATAGTTGGCATCTAAATGTACGCGCTTCCAATCTTCGAATGAAGAGTTGGCAATATTGAGTAAGTATTCCAATACACCGTCACGTGGAAAACCTAATTGATCATATACTTGCACATTTGCTTCTGGATCTTTGCGTTTACTAAGCT
>CAZXKW010000046.1:0-7257 GCA_964641565.1 uncultured Candidatus Peribacteria bacterium | reverse complement strand
TGATTGTTCTAATGCTTCTGAAAGAGGAATTAATGTAATTTCTTCAGGGCCATGCCAAGTGAATGTTGGTGCATTAGCTATGGAGTCGATCTCATGCTCAAAAAAGGCAGGCATATTCAAGCCATATTTTGCTTTGAGTGGTAAGGAAAGCGCATGTTTTTTGGCTGCTTTTTGCGCTGTAGTGAGCCAGAGTGGTGTTTTCATCTTTAGCCGATAGAGCCTTCCATTTCTAAGGCAATCAATTTATTCAACTCAACAGCATATTCCAATGGTAGCGCTCGGACAATAGGGTCAATGAAACCACTGACTATTGTTTGTACCGCTTGCTCATGACTGAGGCCTCTGCTCATTAAGTAAAAAATGTCATCATCACTGATTTTTCCTACACTCGCTTCATGAGCCACGGTGCTGCTATCATTTTCTACTTTCATAAATGGATAGGTACGAGATGCGGAATGAGCATCAAAAAGTAGGGCATCACATTGGACACTAGTGGTGCTGTGTTTGGCATTGGCAATGATACGGACTAAACCACGATAGGTAGATATGCCGCCACCTTTACTAATACTTTTGGCACGAATAGTTGAAGTAGTATGTGGTGCGACATGAATCACTTTGCTGCCAGTATCTTGATCTTGTCCTGGTCCAGCAAATGCAATGCCTAAACTGTCTGAATGAGCACCTTCACCACGCAGTATGCTGCATGGGTAGAGCATGGTTACACCACTACCAAGATTGCCATTTACCCACTCTATGATACCGTTTTTATCTACTACGGCGCGTTTGGTATTGAGATTGAAAGTATTTTTACTCCAGTTTTCAATACTGCTATAGCGCATATGGGCTCCTTCATGGACATGGAGTTCAACGCACCCAGCATGTAATGCGCTAGCTTCAAATCGGGGAGCCGAGCAGCCTTCGATATAGTGCAGTTTTGAGCCTTTATCGACAATGATTAAAGTATGCTCAAATTGACCGCCAGCCTGAGCATTCATTCGGAAATAAGCTTGCAATGGAATGGACACTTCTACTCCAGGGGGAACATAAATAAATGTGCCTCCACTCCAGACAGCAGCATGTAACATCACAAATTTATGATCATTGATACCAATACAATCCGTCATAAAGTAACGCTTCACTAGCTCTGGGTATTTTTGGACAGCTTTATCCATGTTTTCAAATATAACTCCTTTGTCTTCCCATTCTTTTTTGAGGTTGTGATAGACGATATCACTGTCATATTGGGCTCCTACTCCCGCTAATGCATGTTTTTCTGCTTCGGGAATGCCTAGTTTTTCGAAGGTATTGCGAATGTTCTCTGGCACATCTTCCCATTTCTTTTTTTCAGTGGTATCTGGACGAATGAAGTATTGAATTTTGTCTAAGTCTAGCTTGGCTAAACTGGGTCCAAAACTTGGCATCGGAGTATCACAGTAGAGGCGATAGGCTGCCAGTCTTTTGGCCAACATCCATTCTGGTTCATTTTTTTGTTTAGAAATTTCACGCACAACTGATTCATTGAGCCCTGTACCTGCGTTGAATTTGACGTCGCTTTTGTCAGCGGTGTCGTACAGAGAACGATCGAGAATGAAGTCAGAACTGAGGCTCATGAATACAGTTGATAGTTGAAAGTGGCCCCAAAGGGGTCCCGTTGGGAAAAGTTTTTTGGACTATTTGAAGTCGGAGGTGAAGACTAGGCAGTTGTGGCAGGCGAAGGTATTGTTGTAGCTATATTTAGTTTCTCTACCTTGTTTTGTCGCAGTAATGAGGCCGTATTCGGTTAACAGACGGACATGGTGTGAGATTGTTGGTTGGCTGACGGCTAGCTCTTTTTCTAAGCGCTTTACTTGATCAATCCCCGCACGAATCTTGGTAAAGATTTGTAGGCGAGTGCTGTCACCTAAGAGATTGAAACACTGTGAGCAAGATTTATTACAGCTGTCAGTAGCCATGATTGATAGATAACTGTCTATGAGATAGTAGTGTTGATTTTGTCTTAAGTCAAAATCAAAATTGCGAATTGGGAATTGCGAATGGCGAATTTTAGTCTCTGGTTTCAGGCATTAGGCCTCAAGCTTCATAACTTTTTCAACAGGACTACTTTGAGGTAACGCTGTTTCTTGTTTGGTTGCATTTGTTTCTTGTGTATAGTTGTACTAGAGTAGCCACTATTATTTAATTACTATGACCAATCTTGATCGCGCAGCTGCGGCTAAAAGAGATGTACTTTGTGATTTTGTTGCTGCAAAAGCAGCTCGAGCACAATTAGTAACGATTGCTGCTAGCAATGATGATTTACCATTGAGTGCGCTAGTGAGTATGTTAGACAGATTACGTATTGCTAAGCGAGAAGCTGTGAGATTAATAGTGAATATTCCTTTGAATCCTTACCTGTCTGTTCCTGCAAATGATAGTGAGGCTGATGTGTTACCAAGTGCTCCAAGCGTTGCGGCAAGCTGGGCTGCTACTAATAATATTGATGTCGTTTCTTGTGCTCAAAGACCTGTTCCTGCCGATGTGTTACATGATCCTTGGGAAAACAATCCCAGTGCAAGTATTCTTTATTGGCATTGGTTGGCTAGAGAGGTGATTCAACAGTTGAAACAAGAGCCAGATGTGACGCATATAGGTATTTTTGATGGTTGGACTGCAAGTGCTAGAGGTGTTTCGCATTCTTTGAATTATGTGACCAATCAGGAGGTGTCTCGAGTGACGTTGCATATGGGGGCGGATGTTCCTGGTACTTCTAATAGGAGAATTAATAAAGCGCCATTTCGTTGGATGCTTCCACTTAAATAAGTAAACAAACTATGAGTGACAACCAATCTGAAGCATCAACTCGTTGGGTAGGATGGTTTCTCCTTTTAGTCTCTGGTGTTTTACTTTTTATTGCCGGTTATCGGTATTTTTCTACACAGGAATTTCTTGCCAGTGGTGTATGGACCAAAGGAACTATTAGTGGCCAAAACTTTCAAAATGATCCTGATGGGTACTTCTATAGTCCTGTTGTGACTTTTGCTGACAAGCAAGGTCTCAAGCATACATGGATGTCAGAAATTGCTTACAATCCACCACGATTTCAGATTGGTCAGGTATTAGATGTGGTTTATCAACCGCATGATCCAAGCGTCGCTTTGATTGTTGAATTTTGGGACTTATATCTGATTGATTTAGTATTAGCTGGGATCGGGATTTTGCTGGCAATATTGAGTGGGCCACTTTTGCTTTTGAACAAAAAGGTGTCTGGTGTCGCAAATGGCTTGTAGTGTTGGTCGTGATTGTATATATTAGGACCTTTTATATTCACCAATGGCAGTTGACCATCTCCATGATCCAAAAAGTTCACAAAGGCCTTTACCATTACCAGCTCCAATAGTTCGCGCAAATCTTAGCATCGGAAATGTGGTTGTTTTGAGTGAAGTTTTAGATTCTTCTGGTCGCACTATTGAGATGTTGAGCGCTATATGGGAAAAGCTCGAGTGCAGAGGTCAATTGCGTGTTTTGCTTGAGTGGCCTGAAGTGAATTTAATCAACGTAGCTGACGATTCATCTGAAAAAAATAACGAACGAGCTTTAGCAATTCAACGTGGGGTATGGCGATGGTGCAAGCAGTCAGATAAAAACGTAGTATGTGAATCAGCCGTTCCACGTCGTCCACCGGATGCATTGTTTTATAATCCTGGTAATAATTTCGATCGGTGCAAGTATCATTGGAGTACCTTATATGGCCACGTGCGTGCTTTAAAGGTCGCTGAGCCCGACGCTAAAATAGTAGTAATCACCTCTCCATGGAGTGGGTGTGGAAAGGCGATTCAGGTATTGACGACTCACAGCCCTCGAATTTCAGTTTGTACGGTTCTATTACAAAGTGGTAAGCCAGTATCAATGGCGAGTGGTGTGGGTAATCATGTGCAATACACGCTGAAGTATTAATTCTGTGTAACTCATTGACGACAAAATAAGTGTATTGATTTTTTATCATGGGATTTGATGGCGCTGTTGCAATGGTATCTAGAGAGTCTGATCATATGCCTGAGGCAGGGCAGTCATTTATTGGTGATTCTGTTTCACAATTAAGGTGTAAGTTGGCCATGCTTTTGGGGAATGATACTAAGGTTGATCGTTTTTTTCTTAAATCTGGAATTCGATTAAGAGTGAAAAAATCCGTGCAAATAGTTGAAGGAGATGTGCTTGAGACTCGCAAGGAAGTTTTCTTTATTCTCTGTGAAGGAACAAAAGCTTCTCCTCTGGTAATGACTGTTCCTGGAGTTGAATCAGCGCAAGCTTGTGAGGCTTTTTCTCTAACGTTAGAAATTCCCGAAGGAAGGGATAATCAAGGATTTGATTTATTGTGTGAAGTAGTGACTGTAGATACAGTAAAAAAAGGGTGGCTATCGAGACGGCGAGGCCTTCTTCATGGCAACGGATTAGATTTAACTATCGATGCTGTTGATTTTGTTGTGTCCTTAGAGTGATTACCCTGTTTGTTATTGGGGGGGAAGTATTTCACATACTTCATGTAACTAGGTTTTGACATATTGAATGTAAATAAATTATATGCCAGATAGACATGTATCTTTCGCTGATGATCGAGCTGATGGTGGTGGTGCTTGTACAACATCAGGCTTTTTTACGGTAGAGGGCGCTCGTCATCATGGTGAGATAGTTACTCCTGTGCATGATGAAGTCAGTGATGGAGCTGAAGGAAAGGTAATTCCTTTTAATAGGGGACAACGGCAACCTGATTCTTTTATTAAAGTGGAAATAGCTGCATTGAGAAGGCTATTAGAACAGGTAATTAATTTTCGTGGCGTAAGTACATCAATTACGCCCGTAGATCAAAATGCTGCTGAAATTGCTCTAGCTGATTCTGATATTCGTATTGGTGTTCGTTTACGTCAGGATGGTGCTGATGATCACTGGGAAGTGTGGGTTAGAAGTGAGCATGGTTCACTCAATGTGTTTGCTGATAAGACTGTACGATTACAATTTTTAAGTTTGTCACTTAGTGTGATGTCCGCTCACACAAATGGTAGTACTTCACTAAGATTAGGATCAATTGCGCATAGTTATCCACGTGGAGAAATAAACCAAGCTCATGTTCAATTTGGGGATAGTCAAACAGCACATAATTTGCGGATACCTGAAGCGGTGTCAGCAATGCGTACGGTGTATGGCTACATCTTGCGATCATTACCATTCGACATGGCTTTTCAGCAATTAGTGGGCTAGCTAACTCATTTTGTATCCGTAATCTTGGGGTTTGTATCTCGCGACACTAGCTACAAGTGTTTGTAAATTGTGGATTATTTGTTATTATTCATACTCCAAATTTTTTTATGAAAGGTGCAAAATTATACGTGGTTACAAATGAAAAGTATGATGATGAAGGTGCATATCCTAATGCAGCAAAAACATTAAAATGGATAACCGCAATGGGTGAGCGGGGGCAGCGTAAGGTACAGCGTATTAAATTGAAGTTTCTTCCTGATAATGATGGCATTGCTACTGATGCAATAGTGGAGCAAACCAGAAAGACTTTTCGTGACATCGCCCCTGGTAGCGATCTCGTTACTGTACTAGGTGATGGTGGCAATGGTGTTTGGCTTCGAGCTAAGCAGATTTTGAATGAAGAAGAACCTGAGCATGCTCTAGATCGGACTTTCATTGCACCAGGAGGGACGATGAATTTGATCGCAAAAGCTTTAGGCTCCCGATTAGCGCATTTGCCCTTGTTTTTGGTTGGCTTCCGAGGGGAGCAGGATATTCTTTTACGTGAACTGATTGTTGATTTGAAGACTGGTCGGCAGGTTCATATTCCATGGGCTGCATTCTCGGGAGTTGGTTTTGATGGTCGCTTTTTGGAACATTATGAAAAGATGCCTCGTACTCATCATGTGCTGAGAAATGTACTAAGGACTTCAGTGGATTTAGCTCCGCAGGTATTGGGCGCAGATGAGCAGTTTGTTTGGGATATGGCGCTTGCTGTTTCACAGTTGGGATTAATAAAATTTCCGCCAAGGGACTTTGATGGCTTGAGTAAAAAAGATTTTTATAGAGTGCAGCTTGGTCCAGTCGGGGGGACGGAGGCAGCGATCAAAGGAATTGCTCTGCAAGTCACTGGTTTGCACCCAGCAATTGCAGATTTTTATTGGACTAAACAAGGTTTGGCTGCTGTGTTAGATTTCCTGCCTGGTCATGGCCGTTTCCGGGAGATAATTGAAAGTGTTCGTCCTCGTATTAGTAATGGTGGCCATCGTTCACATCAGATTTCTGGTCCTTTTACATGTCATGCTGATGGTTTTCCTCATCGTTTTGATGCTGGTGCGGATGATTATCGATTTGTGACTTTACCTGAGCCTGGCGTCAAGGTTTTTTCACCGGGTTTTTGAATCAGTTAATCTTTTAAGATGAATAATTTTCCAGGCTATTTTGATCCTGAAAATCCACAAAGATTGTATGTTCCTCCAGCAAGATTCTGGGTGGTTCCGGTTGCGCATTTGGGAGGCGATCATGACTTCCCTACAGTTACAATTAGTGATGCTGAAAAAGAGTTAGTCGGGGATTGGAGGTTCAAAATTTCGGCTATATTGGGCTCAGGCATTGGAATTGCATTTCGACTTACAAATAGGAAGTTCGCAGCAGTCCTGAAGGCTCTGTTCTTCTAATTAAAATTTGCTAAAGTGCGATCAGATCAATAGTAGCTATGTATATTTCAGATCGATTGCCTAGTATTCGTGCAGCACTAACAAAGGGTGAAATTAGCCTAGTAGGCAGACGTCCAAATCTGTATTTTGATCTTCCCAGTTCATTGCGAGAGCAGGTTCGACTGAAGATTGGTGATATCTTGCAGCCGGCTTGCATTCACTGCCGAAATTTGGATGCTGTTGTTGATGGGTTTTTACGACTTTATGCGAATTTGAACCTTCTTGCTTTTCGAGTTAGTTACATCCATGAACCAGTTGCCGATGATGGGGATGCTACCGCAAATGATGCTATGCATTTAGTAAGGCTCTATACTACTGACATTATATCGTGTCGGGGTCACCTGGCATCAATTTTCGATGGGACTTTATTGGTCACTTTGGCGTTTCCGTATGGTGTAGTGCCTGATCTTTTGAAGGTAATTAGCCCTGGTAGTATTCAAGGTGCCTCTGCTATCCAATCAAAAGTAAGGGAGTTTTTACGAGAGAGGATGTTAAATCCAGCTCCAGCTCCAGCTCCAGCTCCAGCTCCAGCTCCAGCTCCAGCTCCAGC
>CAZXKW010000045.1:0-7271 GCA_964641565.1 uncultured Candidatus Peribacteria bacterium | reverse complement strand
ATCATCTCGGGATAAGCATCTTGATATTGTGCCAATACCAATGCCCCCAGCTTTTCTAAGAAATTACCTTGAATTCCCATTTTGCGACCATGGCGAACAGCTCGTCGAATCAAACGACGGAGAATATAGCCTTGATCTACATTACTTGGCCGAACATGATCGACCAATAAAAACATTGTAGCGCGAATATGCTCAGCGATAATTCTTTCAGATGTAGTGTTTTGATTAGTTGCTAAAGAACGAATCTTTTCAATCAATGGTACAAAGAGATCAGTTTCATACATGGTAGCTTTCCCTTGCAGGATAGCTGTTGTTCTCTCCAATCCCATACCGGTATCTACATTCTTTTGTTTGAGCGGTTGATATGCGCCGTCAGGTGTACGGTTAAATTCCATGAACACATTATTCCAAATTTCTACCCAAAGCTTATTTTCAGGATCAAAAGCTAAGGGGGCCTCTTCTTTGCCTGTCCAATAGAATATTTCCGTATCGGGACCTTGAGGACCAGGATTCTTACCACCAGCTGGCCACCAGTTATCTTTCTTGCCCAAGAACGCAATGCGAGCTTCAGGAATGCCTAATTTCAACCACTGTTCGTAAGAAGTAATATCCTTGGGTGCAGTTTCATCTCCGGCGAAGCATGTTACCGCCAAACGGGAGAGGGGAATCTGTAATTCTTCAGTTAGAAATTGGAAACTAAACTGAATTGACTCTTCTTTAAAATAATCACCAAGAGACCAGTTACCCAACATTTCAAAAAATGTGCAGTGTGTATTGTCTCCCACCTCATCAATGTCATCAGTACGCAAACACTTTTGCACATCCACCAAACGCACTCCACGTGGGTGCTTTTCACCCATCAAATAAGGCACCAATGGATGCATGCCGGCAGTAGTAAAGAGCACACTAGGATCATTTTCAGGAACGAGTGAAGCACTAGGCAAAATCGCATGACCTTTTTTCTCAAAAAACTGTAAATATTTAGCACGTATTTCTTTAGCTGTAAGCATAAATCACATAAGTATAAAGCATAGCTATATTACTGAACTAAACCGGGAATGTGAAGACACGGAAAAAGTTGAGAGTTGAGAGTGGAAAGTTGCCCCGAAGGGGTCCCGTTGGGAAGAGTTTCTTTTAGCTAGATAGTACTATTAAGGACCCCCAACTAATTCATCCTGAACGAAACAAAGTGGAGTTGAAGGATCCGGCCGAAATACAGTTTAGATAAATTATGACGACCAAGACCCGAATTCACTATTCTCAATTTGCAGTTTGACGACAATCTCTATAAATTTCTCATTCGGTTTAATCAAAATATCTCCTACTATGACAACACTAAGATCTAACAATTTAGACTCAGCGCAAAAAGATATCAAACAACCTCAACATTCAGTTCCAGTACTCAGAGAAGAAGATATTGCCTGCGCTGAAACTCGAGCACTATACCATGCCTTGAACGAGTGCATTGGATCAAAAGGGGAGCAACTAAAACAAGAATAAGACTACTTATTCTTACCTTTCTTCAGCTGTTTCTCCAGCTCATCAATCTGATCTCGAATCTCAGCAGCTCTTTCGAATTCCATTTTTCCAGCTGCAATATCCATTTGTAATTCAAGCTCAGCTATCACTTTTGCCAACTCTTCATGAGGGAGAGTCTGTAAAGCTTCACCATCTTGTTTCAGCTCATCATGAGGCATGATATCACGAATCTCCTTGATAATGGTCTTTGGCGTAATACCATGTTCTTTATTGTATGCTTCTTGGATTCCGCGACGACGATTGGTCTCATGGAGAGCCTTTTTCATTGAATCGGTCATGCGATCGGCATACATGATTACTTGACCATGAGCATTGCGGGCTGCACGACCAATAGTCTGGATCAAAGCCATTTCTGAGCGTAAGAAACCTTCCTTATCTGCATCCAAAATCGCCACTAAACTCACTTCAGGCAAATCCAAACCTTCACGCAGCAAGTTGATACCCACCACCACCTCAATTACACCCAGACGCAAATCTCTTAAAATATCCAAGCGCACTAAAGTTTCAATATCTGAATGGAGATACTTCACTCGAATACCCGCTTCTTGCAAATACTCAGTCAAATCTTCTGCCATACGTTTGGTCAGCGTAGTCACCAATACGCGTTCATCAATCTTAATTCTCTCACGAATCTCATTGAGTAAATCATCGACTTGATTTTGCGTTGGTCTGACCGTAACCACTGGATCCAGCAAACCAGTAGGACGAATCAATTGTTCTACTACTACGTGCCCAGATTTCTCCAACTCATACTCGCGCGGTGTGGCTGATACATATACAACCTTATTGATTTGCCCTTCAAATTCAGTAAATGTCAATGGTCGATTATCATAAGCGGATGGCAGACGGAAGCCATAATCAACCAAGCTCTTCTTTCGAGCCAAATTGCCATTAAACATACCGCCGATCTGAGGCACAGAAATATGTGACTCATCAATAAACATCATGTAGTCATCAGGAAAGTAATCGAGCAAAGTCGCTGGCTGTTCTCCAGGTGAACGATTACCTAAATAACGAGTGTAGTTCTCGATACCACTACAGTATCCAGTCTCCATCATCATTTCCAAATCGTACTCAGTTCTTTGTTTGAGACGCTGTGCCTCCACAATCTTGCCCATACCATTGAGTTCTTTCAATCTTTCTTCAAGATCTACCTTGATTTGCTCCACCGCTCTTAATACGGCCTCCCGAGAAGTCACCGCATGTTTTGCAGGGAATACTTCCACTGATTGTAAGCTAGCGATAATCTCACCTGTAAGAGTATCAAATTCATCTAACGTTTCGATCTCATCACCAAAGAAAGCTACCCTAACAGCAGTATCACTATAGGTAGGATAAATCTCCACGACATCACCACGGGCCCGGAAAGTACCACGAACAAAAGCTAATTCATTACGTTTGTATTGCAAATCGGCCAAATGACGAAGCAGTTTTTCCCGCTTGTAACTCATGCCTACACTCAATTTTTCGGCAACATTGCCATATTCTTCTACTGATCCCAAACCATAAATACATGACACAGACGCCACAATAATCACATCTCTTCGAGTCAAAAGATTTTTGGTGGCGGCATGACGATATTTATCGATTTCTTCATTGATAGAAGCATCTTTTTCAATGTAAGTATCTGATCTGGCAATATAGGCTTCTGGCTGATAATAGTCGTAATACGAAACAAAATAATTGACTGCATTGTCAGGAAAGAACTCCTTAAACTCAGAATAAAGTTGAGCTGCCAGGGTCTTATTGTGAGCAAGAATCAAAGTAGGCTTCTGAATTTGGTTGATGACATTGGCCATAATAAATGTCTTACCAGTACCAGTAGCTCCCAATAAGGTTTGATGAACTTTACCTTCTTCTATTCCTTTGACCAAGGCTGCCAAAGCCTTTGGTTGATCACCCGTAGGTGAGTACGGAGCAACCAATCTAAATGGTTTATTTTCCATGATGAAATAATTTTCCGTATTCTAACAGACTTAAGCAGAAGACGTAAAGCTTTTAAAACTAGTTTAATTGAGAATCTAAAATCTCCATTTTAGAATTCAGATTAGCTATTTTTCAGCAAAATTGCTCCTGCTTACAAAATGGAGTAAAGTTGCGGCACAAAATTTCCCTTACAGCCCTTATCTACTTATATATGGCTACCCCCGAAAAAAAGTCAGCACCTAAAACAACACCAAAGACTACCTTTGATCCTGTTCAAGTAAAACAGTCATTCCCTGATCTAGAAAATGAGATTTTAGAATTTTGGAAAAAAGACGATATCTTCAAATTAGTACAAGAGAAAAGAACCGGTAGTAAACCATTTATTTTTTATGAAGGTCCGCCAACAGCCAATGGCAAACCAGGTGTTCATCATGTTATAGCCCGTGTATTCAAAGATGTCATCTTGCGATATAAAACCATGCAAGGATTTTATATTGAACGCAAAGCAGGATGGGATACACACGGTCTACCAGTTGAGTTACAAGTAGAAAAAGAATTAGGCATTTCCGGCAAAAAACAAATCGAAGAATATGGTATTGAAGCCTTCAATAATAAATGTAAAGACTCAGTGCACAAATTCACTCAAGCATTTGAAGTGATGACCGAGCGTATCGGTTACTGGGTCGACATGAAACACCCTTATGTAACCTACTCTCCTGATTATATCGAATCAGTGTGGTGGTGCCTCAAACAAATCTGGGAAAAGGGTTTACTTTACCGTGATCTCAAAATTGTTCCTTATTGTTGTCGTTGTGGTACACCACTTTCAAGTCATGAAGTCGCTCAAGAGTATCAGACAGTCAAAGACATGTCGCTAACAGCTCTCTTCAAAATCATCGATCAAGCTAAATTTAGCAAGAATGGCGAGACTGTTTACTTCGCTGCTTGGACTACGACACCTTGGACATTGGTAGGAAATCTAGCACTCTGTGTCGGACCTGACATTGAATATAGCCAGGTAAGAATAGATCAAAATACCGCAATAATTATTGCAACAGATCGGATTGCTGCTTACAATGATGTGCTACCAAAAGATGAAGAGGGAAAACCTCAGTACAGCATCGAAGCTACTTACCGAGGCACCGATCTGGTTGATACTAGTTATGAAGCTCCTTGGAATTATTATACAAGCGAGAAGAAAGGCCATTATGTAGTAGCGGAACCATTTGTCACTACTACGGACGGTACCGGTATTGTTCATATCGCTCTCTATGGCGAAGATGATTTTCAAGTAATTCAAAAGTACGATTTACCTAGACTGCAGCATGTAGATAAAGAAGGCAAATTTATTGCAGGCAGTGGCCCATATAGTGGCCGTTACTTCAAAGAAGAAGGTCTGGATGTAGAGGTACTCAAAGATTTGGCGGCACGAAACATGCTCCTCAAAAAAGAAAAATATGAGCACAATTATCCTCACTGTTGGAGATGTAAAACACCACTTATTTACTTTGCTATCAGCTCTTGGTTTATTCGCATGTCCCAATTAAGAGATGAATTGGTCAAAAACAACCAAGAAATCAATTGGCATCCTGAACATATCAAAGAAGGTCGATTCGGAAATTGGCTCAATGAAATTAGAGATTGGGCTGTGTCACGTAATCGCTATTGGGGTACTCCACTACCTGTATGGGAATGTCAGTCATGTCACAAAACATTATGTGTGGGCTCAATGATAGAGCTTCAAAAAAAGAGTAACCAGGATTTACCAATCAATGATAAAGGTGAAACAGATCTCCATCGTCCGTATATCGACAATATTATTATTGGCTGTGAATGTGGTGGCACGATGAAAAGAGTAGAAGAGGTAATTGATTGTTGGTTTGATTCCGGAGCTATGCCTGTAGCTCAAGTCCATTATCCATTCGATATCAAGGAGCAGGAGTTCCAAGACCATTACTTCCCGGCCGATTATATTTGTGAAGCTATCGATCAAACTCGTGGTTGGTTCTATACACTATTGGCTGTAAGCACGGCTATTTGGAACAAAACTGCTTATAAAAATGTCATCTGTCTCGGTCATATCTTAGATGAAAAAGGACACAAGATGAGTAAATCACAGGGTAATATTGTCGAACCAATGGAAGTTACCGACAAACATGGAGCTGATGCATTGCGTTGGTATATGTTCAACGCTTCTCCTCCAGGACAGCCTCGCAATTTCTCCATTAATTTAGTAGAGCAATCACTGAGAAAGTTCCAACTGACATTATGGAATGTCTATTCATTCTTTGTTACCTATGCCAACATTGATCAATTTCAGCCTCAGAAATTCACCAAAGTAATCAGTGTCCAACACACTGAGTCCGAAAATATTCCCCTAGGTATAGTAGCTAGTGACACAGATCAAATTTATCACCTTACCGAAAAGGGTCAGAGAGACGCTGAAGCGTTGGCTCAAGAATTCAAACACAGTACCCTCGACAAAATATTCGTCGCACCACTCACACGCACACAAGAAACAGCTACTATCATTAGCCAATTCCATCAAGTACCAGTGATCGAAGACGAACGCTTGCGTGAGCTTAACCTAGGAACCTTTGATGGAAAATTAGCCGCTGATGTAGAAACCTATCTCAGTAGTCTCACCAATCAATATGCTCAAAAATTTCCAGAAGGGGAGTCATACCTAGACTTGGAAGAACGGGTATTTGCTTTCTTGGATGAGATTAAAGAGAACTGTGCCGGTGAAACCGTGATGATTGTGGCCAATGGTATGGTCAAGAAAATGATTGATAAATATTTCAACCACACCCCATCAGATCAGGTAATTACTAACAAATTCACTCTGGGCAGCATTGATCGTTATGTGATGCCGTGGAGTGAACATAAGCTTGACCGTTGGATTCTCTCTGAACTTCATACCATGGTTAAAGAAGTAGCAGTCATGCTCGACAATTATCAAATCTGGGAATCTACCAACAAAATCGAGAAATTTGTCGACAACCTTTCTAATTGGTATGTACGCCGATCACGTCGACGTTTCTGGAAAGCAGAAAATGATCAGGATAAAAATGGTGCTTATCAGACTTTGTACCATGTACTTACTACTCTAGTAAAAGTAATTGCACCATTTGTGCCTTTTGTAAGTGAACACATCTATCGCAATTTAGTAGGCAAAGAATCTGTACATATGGCCAGCTTCCCTCGCAGCATCGACAGCTTCATTCGACCAGCACTCAATGAAGAGATGGCATTTATGCGCAATATTGTTAATTTGGGCCATGCAATTCGTGCAAGTCAAAAACTGAAAACTCGCCAACCATTACAGTCAGCTACCGTTATCGCTCCTATGCGTTTACAAGCTGAAGAACTACAGGTAATTGCTGAAGAACTCAATGTCAAAACGGTGACTATGACCAGCCCAGAACAAGCAACTATCCAAAAAGGAATCAAACCGAAAGCTGCCATTATCGGTCCTAAGTATGGCAGTGATGTCCAAACAATTATGCAAGCAGCCCGAGACCAAAATGTGGTATTCGAAGACAATGGTACTGTTACAGTCGCTGGCCAATTTAGCTTGGCTCCCGATGAATTTGAGGTGGTTTACAAAACTGAGACTGGCATGAGCGTAATGAGTGAAGGTAATATTGTAGTCTCACTGGATACCAATCTCACCGATGAATTGATCTATGAAGGTTATGCCCGTGAAATCGTGCGCTCTATCCAAGATATGCGAAAAGCAGCCAATTACCAAGTAGACAGTCGAATCAATGTCAGCATCGAAGTACTCAGTGAACCAGAATTAG
>CAZXKW010000044.1:0-7320 GCA_964641565.1 uncultured Candidatus Peribacteria bacterium | reverse complement strand
TCTGTTGGGGGGAGTATTTCGTTATTGGTATAAAAATTGGCAAGCAACTTGGATACTTGCATTAGCAACAGCAAGTGCTGGTTTATTTGACCTCTTGTTGAAGGAATTGATTGACCGTCCGCGACCTTTGGCAGTATGGCGTTTAATTGAAGTGCCTGGTTCTGCTTTTCCTTCTGGGCATGCAGCTTTGGCGGTGTTTTATATTATTACAGCTTATTTAATTACTCGTAAGCTAGTCACTTGGCATTACAAAGTATTGGTGTGGATTTTTGGTGGAGGAATGATGATTGCTATTGGAGTTTCGCGTGTGTATTTGGGGGTTCATTGGCCTACTGATGTCGTGGGTGGGTGGATGCTGGCTGTAATCTGGGCGGCTCTTTTTATTGTGACTACCAGCACGATTGATCGTCTTAGCAGCGAAAAGCAAAGTAATGAGAAGCAAAAAGAACAATTATTACGCCAAGAGTTGTTAACAGTCGCCTTGCCCGAGCTAGTGACTTTAAAAAAAGGAACCCTAAAAGGACTGAGTGATGAGGAAGTACAAGACCGAGTAAAAGCCAATCAAGTCAATAAATTTCGAGCTCGTACTAGCCGAACATTTGCCCAAATTGCCAGCGCTCATATTTTTACCCGTTTCAATGCCTTATTAGGAGTATTATTAGTCATCACAATTAGTGTTGGTGAGTACCGCGATGCTCTTTTTGGTATCATAATCATTCTCAACTCGGCCATTGGGATTGTGCAGGAATTGCGAGCTAAGTGGACCTTGGATCATCTAGTCTTTTTGACTATGACTCATGTGGATGTGAAGCGTAATGGTGAGGTGGTTTCTATTCCAGTAAGCGATATTGTCGTCGATGATAGTGTGCATCTTCAAGTAGGTCATCAGATTCCTGTAGATGGTATTGTGCTCAAAGCTTCTGATGTAGAAGTAGATGAGTCGCAATTGACCGGGGAATCAGATCCGGTGAGAAAGGAAGTAGGGGACAGGGTATATTCGGGTAGTTTTATTGTCGCTGGTACCTTGGTGGTGCAGGCAGTGAAGGTAGGTGAAGAAGCGTATGCAAATAAGTTGGCTAAAGTGGCTCAGAAATTCACACTAGCTCACTCTGAGCTGCGAGAGGGGATCAATACTATTTTGAGAGTGATCACCTGGCTTTTGGTATTCATTGTTCCTTTGCTTTTTCTCAGTCAACTGTCCTATGGTCATGGTGGTTGGCGTGAAGCAGTGATTGGCGCCATTGCTGGTGTAGTGGGGATGATTCCAGAAGGCTTGGTGCTACTTACTAGTGTTGTGATGGCTACAGCAGTGATGCGACTCGCTCGACAATCAGCTTTGATTCAAGAACTGGCAGCTGTTGAGATCTTGGCTCGGGTAGATGTGCTCTGTGTAGATAAAACAGGGACACTTACGGATGGTAGAATGACATTAGAAAAACTGATTTTAGCTAAAGCAGCCAAGGAGGTATTTAATTTGGAACAAGCTCAAGCAATACTTTATGCATTCACCCAGGCCGGTAGTACTCGTAATGCCAGTCTCCAAGCGATTAGCAATGGTTGTGAAGGCGGGGAGCAATTGGGGTGGAAAGTAGAGTCTACAATAGCATTTTCATCAGCAAGAAAGTGGAGTTCGGTAACCTTTGCGAAACAGGGAATGTGGGTACTTGGCGCTCCAGATATGATTGTGCAGCAAAAGAATCCTGCTGCTGTGCAGGCCAAGGTTGCTGAGGGGAGGCGAGTTTTAGTTTTGGCATACACTGGCAGTAAGACTGAGACGAAGACTAAGACTAAGGAATTCCCTCAGTCTAAGTCCGACATTGCTTTACCCAAATTGACTCCCGTGCTCTATATCGTACTCAATGAAGAGCTTCGTCCTAATGTAAAACAAACCTTGGCTTACTTCCGAGAGCAGGGAGTTACTTTGAAAGTCATTTCTGGAGACAATGCTCTAACTGTTGCAGCTATAGCTAAAAGTGTGGGGATTTCGGAGAAAATTGAGAGTGTGGATGCTACTACTTTGCCTCAGACATTGAATGAAGTGGCAAAGATAGCCGAGAAGAATACGGTTTTTGGTCGAGTGACGCCTAGTCAAAAGCAATTATTGATACAGGGACTACAGGCTAAAGGGCATACGGTGGCGATGATTGGGGACGGAGTCAATGATGTGTTGGCGCTCAAGACTGCTGACTTTGGTATTTCTATGGGAGCGGGATCTGATGCTACTCGGGCAATTGCCAAATTGATTTTGGTTAACAATGACTTTGGTGTATTGCCAGATGTGATCGCCGAAGGTAGACGGGTAATTGCCAATATGGAGCGTACTGCCAACTTGTTTATCACCAAAACCGCTTATGCATTTTTATTAGCTTTAGCTGTTCAAGTGGCTCGTGTGCCATTTCCTTTTCTGCCAAGGCATTTGACGATTATTAGTTTCTTTACTATCGGCGTGCCGGCTTTGCTGCTTTCTTTTGCTAAGAATAATGTGAGAGCAAAAACTGGCTTCGTTGGTCGTGTATTACGATTTTCTTTACCAATTGGAGCTTTATTAGCTGGCCTAAGTTTAGTGACTTATGCACTGATCCGTCATTCTTTTGCTTTAGATATGGGCTTCGCTCGTACTGGGGCGACTATTACTTTAGTAATGTGTGGATTTGCAGTTTTGTTTGTATTACAGCCAAAAGCAACGTTCTGGCATCGTTTACTGAGTGGCTTATTAGTGCTGATTTTTGCTATTGTGCTTTTCATTCCTCACTTCCAACACTTCTTCGCTTTGCGAATGCTATCACTCAAAGGTTGGGGCATTGTAGGATTTTGTAGCTTACTAGGTATTATTTTGATCAACATTTTGGGAAATAAATTGTTGAAGAAACGTCAAAAAACTTAACTTACACACGGCCTAAACTGAGTATCTGCCAGATGTTTCGACTCCGCTATGCTTCGCTCAACATGAATTTAATAGTATTCATCCTGAAAGAAACGTAGTGGAGCTGAAGGATCTGGCTGACACTTTGCTTTGCTTGAAAATTTAGTTGAAGGATGAAATGCTGATACTGATAAATACCATCTTATGGAGCAGTCTAAAACTATTGTACTTACTGGTGCGGCGAAAGCAGGTATTGGCGAAGCACTGACAAAGGCTTTATTACAGGAAGGATATACAGTGATTGGTTCCTATCAGTCGACTGAAAGTGAACGGGCAAAAGTTTTACAAAACGAATTGCAAACACCATTATTAGAATTACATGAAGTTGATCATGCTGTTCGTAACTCGTTAGCAAATTTTGTTGCGAATATTAATAAACCAATTCATGGTTTGGTGAATGCACAGTTCGTATTTAAAATGGAAGATCCTACTAATTATGATCATGAACTTTGGGATTGGCTGCTAGCGATGAATCTTACAGCACCAAACTATTTAACTCGGGAACTTGAGCCCAAAATGTTAGAAGGAAGTTCGATTGTTACCATTACTAGCACAGAAGGTTTCATTGGATCATTTGGTGGTGCCGCATATTCAGCTTGTAAGGCTGCAATTCACAACTTAGTCAAAACACATGCGAATAACTTTGGAGCTAGAGCTATTAGAGCTAATGCTGTAGCTGGTGGTTGGATTGGTGGTGTTGAAGATACTGATGAAATTTTCAATAAGTCGCGCCAAATTACACCACTTGGTAGGCTTGGTAAGGGGAATGAAGTTGCTTCTGCTGTAGTATTTCTCCTTTCTGATGCTGCAAGCTTTATCAATGGCACGGTAATTACCGTTGATGGCGGTTATTCAGGCGTAGATACTTTGGCTAAATATGAGTACGAAGAATTTCGTAACGCAAAGAAATAATCTTATCCTTGTACTTGATCTTTCTCTGCCAATGCCTTCACAATAGGTAATACTTTTTGCCAAATTTTAGTACTCATATCGCGATACTGTTGGCCTTTGCCATCAGGGATTGTGGAAAAGTCACCTTGTAGTACTCGCAAGGTCGTAATGCCATCTTTTTCAAAGAGTTTGTACGTAATACCATCTTCTTCGTCTACTTCTGGCCTAGTACTTTTTGTATCAAAAACAGTAAATCGTAGTACATGAAAAGGGTCATTTATAGTGACGGCCCCGTCCACTACTATGGATCCATCTTCACTTTTCCACAATACAGAATTACCTAATTCCCAGTGCGACTCAAGCTGAAATTTAGCGCCGCCACTAGAGAATAGTGATGCCCATTGGTCGGTGTTTTTGCTAAGAGTAAGTGCTTCCCATACAGCTTGAGCGGGTGCTTGAATCTCAATTACTAAATCGACAAAGAGTTTGCCCATAATTATTGGTATTAATTAGTTTTTTTGAGCAATGAGAAATAATATACTATCCGTGAGATTGTCTGGATCGCTGATCGGAATCTCAATATGTTCTTTTATGGTAAATCCGTTTGCCTGAAAGTCTTGCACTAAATTATCTAAGCTGAAAAAGTTTACAAAATTCTGCCGTTCAGGCATCAGCGGCTCGGCAATGAGATGATCACTGGTACCTTTTTGCACTAGTACAAAGACCAATCCTTCGCTGGTCAAGATTCGCTGTAGCCCAATGATAGTTTTGGTAATATCTGCTTGTGCGACATGGATCAAAGAATAAGCACTGAATACTGCATCGAAACTTTGGTCAGGGTATGGCAGAGCACTCAAGTCACCTTGAGTAAATGTAACCTGTGGTAAATGGGTGCGAGCGACGCGCAACATTTCTTCAGCAATATCAATACCCTCCACCTGAAATCCTTTACTGACTAAATATTGAGTAAAATTTCCCGGACCACAACCAATATCGAGTATCTTAGCCTGAGCAGGTAATTGCTTTAAAAAACGGTCTACTAAATCGGTGTCACTGCTAATGTCGAAGTAGCGATCAGTATAAAGGTCTGCAATCTGATTGTAGGTATCTTGAATCAATTTTTTATGGTCCATAGTATTTCGTTTGATAGCTAGGTACTGAGTACTTTAAATGTACCTTAGGATGCTTTGTGTAATAAGTAAAGTTGGCATTCAGATAAGCTTATTATATGCTAAAGATGATTAATGCTTGATGATGCTCATTGCTGATTTTTTGAAGCAAGGTGTGGCTTGGAGAAAAAAACAAACGCTTGAGAATCAAAATATGCTTAAAAGCTGGCCAAAAAAGTTTTTTAGACCCGTGAGCCTCCCTATCGATCTCGTCAAAGCTCTATTCGCTTCATGGCGTAATGGAGGTTCTAAAAAACTGAAAAATATACTTGGGATTATATTTGCATTTTGCTTTATTGGTTATATTGCTTTTACGCTAGTGGCTATTGGGCTCACTGTGTTTTTTATGGTTTTGGATAGTGTGATGTACGGCCAGATACTTGTTGTTTCTAAGAATACTGAACCATTGTGGCGAGTAGTAGTGAACCTGATAGTTGCCCATCCCATTATTCCTATTGGCGGTGATGTCGGTGTGCTGATCAATAGTGTTATTTATTATTGGATTGTGGTGTGGATAGTGAGCTTAGTATTTGCTGCTTATGAGTGGATTCGTGGAACAGGAAATATTGCGTCTAAATATATCAGTTCAGACTTTAGGTTCAATGATGAGGAATATACGCAAGCAGCAGAAGCTCTCGAGCATTGGAAAGTAGCTAAATATGATATAGCAGTGCAAAAATATGGTGAACGAATTGTAGATATTTTAGTTTTGTCGGAAACAATTTATCCCAATAAGTTTAGTAAATGGGAGCGTGCTGTCTCTATCAATGCGATCAAAGAAGATCGTGAACCTAAGGATGATGAAGAGTAAGTGTACTAATTGATTAAAATCGTTGTTTCATAACAATCATGACAATATACTTGTGTAGCATCGCTCTCAGAGTAGTGAGTAACAATTGCTTTTTGACATTTAGTACAACTTCTCTGCTGCATCCGAAAGTTGGGGCGACGTAGGCGTCTTGCTTGATGGCGACATCTGAAGCAATGATGCGGGAGAGGGACTTGAATCTTATGATAGAGGGCAAGTTCTTGTTCGGTGATTCGGTATTGTTTGCAACAGCCTTCACAGGTTAATGGTGTTTTAGTAATAGTGAGGGCGATATCATTGATATCGTCCTCAATTAAAACTGGGACTGAGGCTAAAGTTGGCATAGTACCTTGCCAACGATAACCACATCGTACAGCCCTTGCCTGGTCTAGGGGAAAGATATCCTGAGCTATGGTTTCATCATAGGTAAAAGGTGATATGCTGGGAGGAAAGAATTGCCCAAAGCTGCCATCTAACTGCATTTGCTCAATGATTTGTTGCGTGAGCAGTTCATAAGTTTCTTTTGAATACTGCTTATTTAATATGCAGTATTCTTGATTCTGTAAACCTATACACCCGAAGACATTTTTACAGTTTTTGCAGTAAAGTGAATAAAAGTTATTCCGGGCATTTTCACAATAAGCAGATGCAAAACTGGTATAGCTATTTTCCAAAGCAAGAAATTCACTGCTCAGCTCACAGTATCCTACTTGAAAGCAGTTATTACAGCTCTTGCTGGTAGTGGCATTGATTATATTGGAGCAATCCTCACAGTTGTACATGAAAAAGCCAGTAGCATTTTTGCTATACAAGATATCATTGCCAATACAGTTCTCACTCTTTCGATTCGTTGACTCTTTTCGAATCACTAATTTTAGCCATTCGGTGTATTGATTTATTAACTGTTGCCATTGGCTGTAACTATATGTCTTTAGCTGATCACTTACATATTTTTCGTAATCTTCTTTGGTATAAGGTTTATTGAAGATGTAATATTGTTTATTTCTTAATCCTGAAGAGAATAAACAATTAGTACAATTGCTTAAGTCATAACAAAAATAGCATTCAGTAGCTAAGCGGCTATCAATCAAGTAAGCGCTATGGTAACAACCATGACAATTAACTAGTTCATAACTGAGTTCTGATCCTATACAGTAACTACAATCTGCTGAGTTTATCGATTCACTTAAGGCAAATGAGTAATAACAATCTTCATCTTTATTGCCATCAAATACAAAGTAACAATTCTTGCTGGAAAGTAGATTGTTAGTATATGCACAATTAGAACTAAGAATATTATTATCACTCCAAAGCGCTGGCAGTGGCTGCTTACTAAGTAATTCAGCAAATTGGACTAAAAATGGTTGATTGGGGGCATATGTCAAACTTACAATACTTCTATCATGCCAACAGCTGGCACAAAAAACTTGATAATTACTGCCAACTCTATACATGCCGATAGTATCTGTCCTACACTGATCACAAGGACGATTATAAAGGCAATATTGATTTAGCCAGCACAATCGTCG
>CAZXKW010000043.1:0-7423 GCA_964641565.1 uncultured Candidatus Peribacteria bacterium | reverse complement strand
GCTGCAGATTTGCTGCGTATGTATACGCGTTATGCTGAAAAACACAATTGGAAGACTGAGCTCATGCACGCTAGTTATGGTGATGTCGGGGCGGTTAAGGAGATTGCCATTATGATCAAAGGCCAAGGAGCCTATGGCAAATTAAAGTTAGAGAGTGGAGTTCATCGTGTTCAACGTGTTCCTGCCACAGAAAGCATGGGAAGAATTCATACTTCTACGGCGACTGTTTCTATATTACCTGAAGCAGAAGAGGCTGATATTAATATCCGTAACGAAGATATTCGTGTGGATGTGTTCCGTGCAGGTGGACATGGTGGCCAAAGTGTAAATACTACTGACTCGGCTGTACGTATTACTTTTTTACCTACAGGTTTGATCGTGACATGTCAGGATGAAAAATCGCAGCAAAAAAACAGAGCAAAAGCGATGCAGGTACTCAGATCACGTCTATTAGCTCAAGAGATTGAACGTTTAGCCAATGAACGTAGTAATATGCGACGATCACAAATTGGTTCAGGTGATCGAAGTGAAAAAATTCGCACCTACAACTTTGCTCAAGATCGAGTTACTGATCACCGTATACATGAAAGTTGGTCTGGGCTACCACAAATCCTCGATGGTGAAATCGATGATATTATTACATCTCTGCAATTAGCTGCTGAAAAAGAATCTTTGAGCGAATAAATTATGCCCGATCGACTCTATTATTGGTTACATAGTCTTTTTCTTCCCAATAGTCTACGTACCATGGAATGGAGGATGCTCAAGCTCGTCAATCAAGATCGGAAGTATCACAATTTGTCTACTTTGAAAATGCAGAATGATTTACGCTTAGTTGCTCGTAATCACTCTTTTCATATGGCTGAGCAAGATTTCTTTGCTCATGTAGATCCAGCTAAGCGTGATCCCGGCGACCGTATTCGTGAGGCTGGTATTACTGATACGACTTTTGGTGAAAATCTAGCCAAGATGAGAGGCTTTGATCATGTGACTGATGAAGCTGAAAAGGCGCTCATGAAAAGCCCTGGGCACCGAGCTAATATCCTATACAAAGACTTCAACTGTGTCGGTATTGGTGTGATCCAAGCAAAAGACGAAACCTACTATTTTACTCAGAATTTTGCTCGTCGCTTTTTGCGACTGAATTGGCATAAGTTATATGTCAAATATGCGCAAGAAATTCAGCTCAAAGCTCAAACTTTGTCACCCTTTGCCAGCATAACGGTACGTGAGCGATATCAGAAACCATTTAGAGTTAATTATAAAGTTCACAATAATGAAGTACTATTCACTCTGGTACTAGAAGAACGTGGTCGCTATGAATTAGAATTTTTGGTTCAACCTCAAAATGATAATCAAATGTATGTAAGTAACATTTTACGCCTGCGTGCTTGTGAGTCATTCTGGGATCGATTTTGGATTTAACCATTCGTATGTATATTGATAGCCATTGTCATATTCATCTTAGGGAATTTGATCGCGATCGTGATGCAGTCTTTGAGAGAGCGCATGCCATGGGGGTGCATTATTTTATGGTTGTTGGCAATGACCACCAATCTAATCAACAAGGTTTTGATTTACTACAAAACCGTTCTGATTGCTATTTTGCTTTAGGTATTCACCCTCACCATATCAATGAATGGACTGCCGAAGTAAAGCAATGGATTGCAGATAAAATGCTTCATCCAAAGGTAAAAGCTGTCGGTGAAGCTGGTTTAGATTATTTCAAAAATCCCTATTCCAAAGAACAACAAGAGGCTGTGTTGCGGGATCAAATTGATCTAGCACTAAAATACAACAAACCAATTGTTCTGCATATTCGTGACGCTTTTGATGATGCGCACAATATACTGAGAGACTATCCCAGTTTGCGCTTTGTCATGCACTGTTTTACTGGTACTCAAAAAGACATTGAGTGGATTGTAAACATGGGCGGATACATTTCTCTCAGTGGAATAGTAACTTTTGCTAATGCTAAAATTTTAAAAGATGTGGTGCCGAGTATTCCTCGTGACAAGTTGCTATGGGAGACAGACGCTCCCTTCTTAGCTCCAGGGAGATATCGTGGTAAACGCTGTGAGCCATCTTTCATTATTGAAACAGCTCAAACCATAGCAGATCTATATCTGACTTCTTTACCACAGTTAGCAGACCAAGTATTAATCAATACTAAAACAATTTTTGGCTTCGAAGATATTTCCACACCGTCAACCAAGTAGTAATCAAAGTGATAGAAAAAGCTACTAGAATAAAAAGGATCGTGATGGAAATAGCATTAAGCTGAATAAATGAGACAATAGACGCAGCATCAGTAGCAAAGTATTGCACTGCAAAAGGGGAGAGACGTTGACCAACAATCCATAAAAAAGCCAGTGCAATTAATGTGCTAATAGTACTAAGAATAGTAGCCTCAATAGCAAACGGTGCTAGAATCCTTTGATAAGAAGCACCCACTACCTGCATAATTGACAGCTCTTTTTTTCGGCTATTCAGACTCAGCTGCACCGTAGACACAATAATCAACACACCGATAGCAGCAAAAATAGTGATAAATAAATAAAGAAAACGTTTAACAGAATCGGTAATGGAGATTAATTGTTCAATACGATCCCTATTGGTGTAATTATCTCGTGCTTTACCGATATTAATCAAAGACACATTATTTTTCTGATCAAGAAAATCAATCATATCTGCATACCTTTTAGGGTCAGTCAGACTGATACGCAAGTTTGCTGGCAAAGGATTGGTAATATTATAGGTGGTCAAAAAATCAGGCAGGTCAGGATGTTCTTGGCGAAAGTCCTCTAGAGCTTGGTTCTTACTAATATAAACAACTTTAGTTACATAAGGTAAAACCTCAATTTCTTTGATCAGCGGATTGATCTTATCTAGAGTCACTGTATCTAAGACCTCTACACTAAGATCAATTTTGGTATTGATAATTTTAATACCTTGCTCAGTTACAAATGACACAATCATCGCCACACTAAGCGTGCTTAGTACTAATGAAATGATCAAAATAGTTGCTAGTGAACGCAATATATTACGTCGTAACTCCACTAGGCTACGCCCCAAACTAGTTTGCCAATGCTGAAACCAAGTTTTCTTGCTTGCGGTGGCTTTGAGTTTTAAATCCTGCGTAGCAGTTAATGAAGTTTTCTTCTGAAATCTTTTACGAATATGTGGAAAGGGATTTTTACTTTGCCAAAATTGAGCAGAAAAGAGTGGGCTCTTTTTTATACGAGTCCAAGTCTTATTACCAGCTTTAGTTTTAACAGCTGGCTGTTCTTGCTCAACTTTTAAGTAGATTTTTGTATGGGGAGATTGATTGGGCATGTTTTGCTCTCTGATCGCGTCAATATTATACTGCTCACGCTTGTACTGCAATTATGCCGACTATACAGATCTCCAATCCTGATCAATTTCAACAGCATATTCCTACTATACTCACCGATTTAGGTGACAAAAATATACTCCTGCTCCATGGACCATTAGGAGCTGGCAAAACTACATTTACCCAATATCTTGGACGCTATTTACAAGTTAAACAGCCAATCGTAAGTCCCACATTTACTTATATCCGAGACTACACTTTGACGAATAAAAAACACTTTTATCATTTGGATATGTATCGATATGTAGGTGACATCGAAGAAATTCTTTGGCCAGAAATCCGTCAAGACGCTGCATTAATTGTGATTGAATGGCCTGAGCGTGTCCCGGAAGTATATCATCTCCCACATTTAGCAATCTATTTAGATTACCATGACCAAAATACTCGCACTCTTACGTGGTAAAAACATACTTGCCTTTTGTGTGATGTTTTTGGTTATGATTGGTATAATCAATGGCATACATCTTAGTGCAATTTTATTAGGACTGAAACTAACCAGTTGGCAAAGTTTTCTATGGACTTACTTACTGCAAAATGGCGTACTATTATTACTAGTTTATTTTTGGTTTTATCGTAGATTCCCGGCTGAACGTGAACAAATTTCATGGTCAGGTTCTGGTCTTTCGTCAATCATTAAATATGTTTTACTACTCTTTGCTAGCTACTTTGCTTTTGTAATACTACTTAATGTTATTAAAAATATTTTTCATCTAGACATTATTCCAGGAATGGGGGAGCAAATATCCTTGATTGAAATAGTCGGTATGGGCCCGGGACTCTGGATTGCTTTTTTTGCAGCAGTTATCATTGCTCCTATTGTTGAAGAGTATGTTTTTAGAGGTTGGGGAATGATTTGCTTACCCTTAGCTTCACGACCTTTTCTGTCTATCATGATCAATGGAGTACTCTTTGCTCTATTTCACTTTGAATTGAGCGTTATTATTCCTTTGATTTTTCTGGGTTGTATGCTGGCTTGGACTCGATACAAATCTGGATCAATTTTGCCCGGTATAGTTTTCCATTTGATCAACAACTCTTTGGCACTTTATGTAGATTATGTGAACCATCTACCTAGCTAGAATTTAAATGCAGATAAGTTTATTGAGAAATTGCCAATTTTTAGATGCTGTGTTAATCTCGTTTCGCTTTTTATGTTAAAATAATTTCTTATATGGATCGAGCTCAAAAAAAGACCATTATTACCAAGCATGCTGCTCACGGTAAAGATACTGGTTCAATCAAGGTACAAATTGCTTTGATTACAGAACGCATTACTTATCTGACTGGACATCTCGAGAAACATAAGAAAGACAATCATTCACGTCGTGGACTTTTGATGTTGGTAGGTAAACGTCGCAAACTGCTTAATTACTTCAAGGCTATTGCTAAAGAAGATGCTTATACAGTGTTTGTTACTGAACTCGGATTAAGAAAATAAATTCTCCCTCAAATGCCACTCACATCTGTTTCTACTGAATTAGCCGGTCGCACCCTTCAAATTGAGACCGGAGAGTTGGCATTGCTTGCCAACGGTTCAGTGCTTGTTCGCTATGGTGATATTGCAGTGATTGCAGCAGCCACTTTTCTGCCTGATGCTAAACCTGATATCGACTTCTTCCCTTTGTTAGTAGACTATGAGGAGAAGTTTTATGCAGCTGGTAAAATCAAAGGTAGTCGCTTTATCAAAAGAGAGGGCCGTCCTTCAGATACAGCTATTTTGGCAGCACGCTTAATTGATAGACCGATTCGTCCTTTATTTCCCAAAGGTTTTGTCAATGACACTCAAGTAGTATGTACCGTACTTTCAGCCGATGGTGAAAATGATCCCTCTATCATTGCTTTAGTGGCAGCTTCTGCAGCACTATCACTTACCGGACTTCCTTTTCAAGGTCCAGTAGGAGCCGTACGAGTGGGTATGATCGACGGTCAATTGATTACTAATCCAACTTACGAGCAGATTGAAGCGAGTAGTTTGGATTTGGTAGTAGCTGGTACTGACACAGCAATTATGATGGTAGAGGCAGGAGCAAAAGAAGTCGACGAAGAGACAATGGTAAAAGCATTAGAATATGCACATAGTGAATTGAGAAAAACTATCGCACTGCAAAAAGAGTTGATTAGTAAGGTAAATGTGACCCCATTTCAATACACGCTACGTGATCCTAGTGCGCAAGTAGGAGCAAAAGGTCAAGTATTAAAAGATATTGTGAAAGACATGGTTACTACTGAGCAATTAGCTGCTTGTTTCAGCCATGGCAAAAGCAAGGAAATTGATCGCGCAATGCACAACTTAAAAGTAGCAACCACAGAGAAAGTATTAGCAATTGATGACTCTTTCAGTGCTAAAGGTGTCAATGAAACTGTTGACTATTTACTCAAGGGGCACCTACGTAAAAATATCCTTGAGAATAACACTCGTCCAGATGGTCGTGGTTTAACCGATGTTAGACCAATATCTTCCAAGATTAAGCTCTTGGCTCGTCCTCATGGTACAGCTTTGTTTTGTCGTGGCGAGACCCAGGCATTAACAATTACTACCATAGGAGCAAAGGGAGCAGGTCAAATGATTGATGATATGGATATGGATTATACCAAGCATTATATGCATCATTACAATTTTCCTGCATATTCTGTTGGTGATGTTCGTCCTTCTCGCGGACCAGGCCGTCGTGAAATTGGGCATGGTTATTTAGCAGAAAGAGCATTGGTTCCAGTTATCCCACCAATTGAATCTTTCCCTTATAGTATCCGTGTTGTTACTGAAATTATGGGTAGTAATGGATCAACTTCGATGGCGTCAGTTTGTGGTAGTACACTATCTCTCATGGATGCCGGTGTACCAATCAAAGCTCCAGTTGCAGGTGTAGCAATGGGACTCATGACTGATGGTGCTGGTACTTATAAGGTGTTAACTGATATTCGTGATCTAGAAGATTTTGGCGGTGATATGGATTTTAAAGTAGCTGGTACCAAGGATGGTATTACTGCCTTACAAATGGATATTAAAGTGCAAGGGATTCCAGTTGATGTAATGGCTACAGCACTGCGTCAGGCAAAAGATGGGCGTTTGTTCATTCTAGGAAAAATGCTTGAAACAATTGCTCAACCAAGAGCCGAGATGTCTCCTTATGCTCCTCGTGTAGTTACCATGAAGATCGATCCAGATCAAATTCGTGATGTTATCGGTAGCGGTGGCAAGACTATCAATGAAATTATCACAGCTACTGGTGTTGAAATTGATATTGAAGACGACGGTACTGTACTGGTATCTTCTAATAAAGAAGATGGTATCAAACAAGCCATCGATTGGATCAAAGGCATTACATACAAATTCACCATCGGTGATGTGTTCGAAGGCAAAGTAGTAAAAGTAGTACAAGACCGAATGAGTGGCAAAGAAATTGGTGTAATTGTAGAACGATCACCCAATAAAGATGGTATGGTGCACATCTCTGAGCTCGCCAATCGTCGCATTGAAAAAATATCTGAAGTTTGTAAGGTGGGTGATATGCTAAAAGTCGTAGTGCTCGATATTGACCCAATCAAAAACCGCGTATCACTTTCCCATAAGGAATACCTTAATCGTTTTGGCCAGACCCAATGAATGGCAAAAAGTGGATAATCGCTAGCATAAGTTCTTTGGCATTATTGTTACTTGTAGGTGGAGTATGGTGGGTACTCGCCAACTACTATCATCCACTTACTTTAATTCATGTTATCGACCGCCAAAACGTCATTGGTTATGTAGAATGGCGGAAGCAAGACCAGTCTCAACTATTTGCTGGTAATGGTGTACCGCTTCCGCAATTAATGCACCAACTAAACTGCACCAGTATAGAGTGCCCATATAGTGGCGAAACTAACGCTTTAGTTTTAAGGAAAATAAATAGTGACCCCTTGTGGGAGTACTATATATCTAATCCCAATCGAACTATTCTTCAAGCCAATTGGGAAAGTTTAACCAATGGCAAGAACGAGCTGACTATTGATCAAGAGCGTTATCGCCTTTATTGGCACAACGACATGGCT
>CAZXKW010000042.1:0-7807 GCA_964641565.1 uncultured Candidatus Peribacteria bacterium | reverse complement strand
AGATGAGGATGACAATATTGTTTTTAATGAAAGCTCGGGTTTAACAGGTGCTACACCGGGACTAATGGTAAACACTCGTCCATTGATGAATATTGATATTAGCAGAGGCCCTTATCGTTATGAACTAAGTGAACGTGACAGCAACCTCACTATACTCCCCTATAAAATTGCCCAAGCCCTACGCAGACACCGAGCAGAGCTAGAAACATGCCGAGCTAGAATAGTATTAGTTGACCGATCCTTGGCAGATTTACAAAGAGAGCGCCGGAGACGTTAAGATCCAAGGTCCATATCAACCAGAAGGAATTATGGAGCCTAAATGAAACCGGATCCTCTCAGGATGTACTAATAGGGCAGATTCTTCGTTTGCATAACTCTCAACCTTTCCCTAAGGGACCCCATCGGGGCAACTCTCCACTTTCAACTTATTATCTGTGCTCTTTGCACTTATTAAGTGCAGCTTTACATTTTCCATCTCTCATTGTAGATTGTCGACGCTCTAAACAAGTAATGCTATGGCAAAGAAAACCAATCGCGTGTGGGTAACAATGGAATATAAATTCGAACGCCCAGACGGCACTCGTGCTAGTGAAACTATCTATGTGACTAGCAAAAACAAGAAAACTACCACTGACAAATTAGAATTAAAAAAATTCTCTAAAGTAGCTCGCAAGCATGTCAAATTTGTAGAGAAAAAAGGCAAGTAAAACTTACTATAGTATCGGTCAAAAACTAAAGGAGCCCCAAGCTCCTTTTTTAATATCTGAATTAATTGTTAAGCATTGCTCGAGCTATGCGGTGCAATACTCTGATGAATAATTTGATTCAATTGATCAAAAGTAGCATTGCTTAGTTTGTGCCACTCTAACTCAATTTTTGCCCGAGCTTCTAAATACGCCTGTTTACTCTCAGCCTTCATATGTGGCAACAAACGCATGGCTTTGGCCCAATGAACATGAAAAAGTCCAATATCAAAATAGCCATCTTTAACCAAGTTTTTCTTCAAATACAATTTGGGCGGAACAACTAAGTTTGAAGCTAATTTGAACCAACTCAAAATCTTCAGCACATAATAGCTAGCATCTATCTCCCACCAAAAGAACCCTTGCCTACTACTTGCTGGATAATAATGGTGATTATTATGCCAGCCCTCACCACAAGTAATTAGGGCAAGAATAAATGAATTACGACTACTATCTTTGGTAACATATCTTCTTCTACCAAAGACATGAGCGAGTGAATTGATGCTAAAGGTTCCATGATAAAGCAGTACGGTAGAAAGCAAAAAACCACCAACAAGCATGCTCCAACCACCAAACCACAAACAAATAAGAGCTAGTAGAGTTGGGGCAAACAAAATGTGTTTATCCAAAAAGCGTAATTCGGGATAGCTAGCGAAATCACGAATCAGATCTAGCCTTGGCTTCACGTAACGAGGCGAAACAATCCACCCCATATGACTCCACCAAAAACCTTTAATAGGTGAATGAATATCATCCAACTGATCTGAATGATGATGATGGTGGCGATGGTACGACGCCCACCATAATGGACCTTTTTGGGCAGCACTAGCACCACCAAAAGCCATGATAAACTGCATCACTCGAGAAAGCCTATAACTACGATGCGCAAAATAGCGATGATAACCAGCAGTAATGAAAAACATCCGCACAAAATAAAGCACCACACAAACAACAATATCTACTAGATTAATGCCAGTCAGTAGTAGCAGCAATGGTGTCAGATGCATTAACCAAAAAAGAGCTGACCTTTTCCATTCAATACTGTCATCATTAACCATAAATGCCATATCTAAAAAACTAATACATGGCAATTCTACAGCAAAGCCCATTCACTACAAGAGTTTATTGGTTGATCTGGTCCCAAGGTTCACACCAAGCTCGAAACATGTCCCATAAGGGCATCTCTTCTGGAATACGAGTCCGACAGTCTGGCTCATAATCAGCCATCACCGAGCGTAGGTATGCAGCATTCCATACTTGCTCTAGACTGTTTACTCTACGAATATTTTTTCTAAATTCTTGCAGAGGCATAGGTGAAACTATCTTTTTTCTCACGGCCGGGACCTGACCTGTATTAGATCTGTCAAAATCCGCCTGCGCATAACCAACATATTGATCAATTACTTGCATAATAGTGGCCATAGCAGTCAATGTTGGAACTAAAGAATCAAACTGTTTAAAATCATCAATCCTTTTTATATGACAGCTAACTGGCATCTTTAAAAGCCCAAGCTGCCGTTCACACAGCTCCACCGCACTTTCAGTAACATCTAACTGAGGTTGACTACTTTTTCCTTTTGTGGTCACATATTGTATTTTTAAAACAGGCACGGTAAACGTGGCAGAACTAACTATTCTCCGTAAATTATTTCGGCGGCCTATGAGTGAATTGAGCTCGGAAGATAAACGCATGATTAAATAGTTCCTTTCATTCATATACACCTGTAAATACTGAAACAATTTCTCCAACTCAGGCAAGATTTTATCAATAGCCTCAGCGGCATCACATTGATTTGCTAATCTCGCACGACTGGTAATCTGCCTAACGTTACTTAGCCTTTCTCCTCCTAGAGGATCATCATCATTAGCAGCATCAATATCTGCACCACGTAGCAAGTTCACAAGTTATAATCAAAAATAAAAACACACAGAAAGAGTATTATGAACCACAAAACAGAAACAGTCAATAATCTACGACTATTAACCTTTATTTGTTCGAAGTCTAATTAAAGTGGTAGCAAAAATAAGAAATCACGAATAACAAATAAGCTTTTGGCTCTCGCCCACCCCATAACGATTCAAGGACTCATTGGCAGGCCCGGAAGGAATTGAACCCTCATTGGCGGTTTTGGAGACCGCAGTCCTACCTTTGAACGACAGGCCTATAATTGAGCGAGGCGATCTTACTGTACCTTGATCTGGGTAGTCAATAAATTATCTTGTATCACTTCATCAGTAACCAAGAATACATTCAAACGCAATCCTTAAAACACCTACTTATGATCAATTGACGTTTTTTTTCGCAAAACCTCCTTTACTAATGGCAGTTCATACTTATGACCTGACGCAGCGTAGTAAAATCCCATAATCAAAAGCGCAAAAGAACCTAATTCTAAAATTACAGTCAACCACCATAAGGGCAGAAAAATCCAAATAAAAATAAACACATGGACCACCAAGGCTTGACTGGCATGAAAGCGCACAAAAGATTCATTTCTACCCAATAAACAGATCACACTGAGCAGTGGAACATAACTCAACGCAGCAATTTTTTTCTCTTGCTCAATCATAGATAACAATAGTCTTCTTTAGTATAGCACAATCTGCTATGATGCCGAGGAATCACGCTATTTTTTATGTCAGACACCACCCCTCAAACCCCAGACCAAACACCATCGACTCAATCACCTTCAGTGTCTCAAACAACACCAAGTCCAAATATCACTGAAATCAAAGACTCCAGCAAACTAGCTTGGAATCAAGTGATGCAGTTGGGTATGAATCTCAAACTCCTGCTAGGCGGAGCTATCCTCACTTTTATTGCCACATTTTTCCCAGCATACGGTTTTGCCGCACCTTATTATACAACCTCTTTCAGTAACTTTTCTAATTTAGGCTGGCTAAGTTGGTTAGCTGCATTAACCATCATCATCCTAGTCTTGCTTCCTTTATTCAAAGTAAAAGTTCCAATGCCTTGGCCTACCAATTTAGTTTATCTTATCATTAGTATAATCGGATTAGTGGCTGCTGTAATTCAACTAGTTAGCTATCTTTTCGATGGCACGCAATGGGGAGGTCCGCAAATTGGTATATTTTTGGTGCTCGTCGGTACCGCTCTTATGACTTATAGTTCTTACAATGAACAAAAAATCATCCCTCAACCAACGCAAGAACAAAGCACAACTCCTGGCCAACAATAAGAAGTTTCCTAGTAAAAAGATTGCCCCAAGCGACCATTCATCAGCTGAAAGCATGCAGATAGCCAAACGGCCGATTACTGCAGAACGCGCAACCTTTCGGCCAATTGAGAAAGAAAAAATGCTTCCTCCAGTCAAAAGATGGAAACTTTGGGGATGGTATAGTTTGGTTTTTGTCTTAGGAGCAACCTTGCTGACCTCTGTTTTTGGATTTATCTATATTTTATTGATTCTCAAAGATCTTCCTGACCCTGAAGCACTAACTAATATTAACATTGTCTCCACAACCAAAATTTTAGCTCGCGATGGTACTTTACTTTATGAAGCTGGCGATGACGGAGCAAGAAGAACCGTGGTTAGCTTAGATCAGATCAGCAAGCATATGATCAATGCAACTCTCGCTGCAGAAGATGATCAGTTTTACAATCACCCAGGCTTTGATTGGCAAGGTATCGCCCGCGCGCTATACCAAGATGCTATCAATGTTCTTAGTGGTAGCAAAGCTAGACAGGGAGGATCAACCATTACCCAACAATTAGTAAAGCTTTCTTTTCTGACACCTGAAAAAACACTTAAAAGAAAAGTAAGCGAATTAATACTATCCTTAGAATTAGAACAACATTATAGCAAAGACCAGATTTTAGAGATGTATCTCAATAAGATATTTTATGGCTATCAGTCTTACGGTATCGAAGCCGCTGCTCGCACGTATTTTAACAAACAAGCAAAAAATTTAACCATAGCAGAAAGTGCCACACTAGCTGCTATCCCACAATCACCCACACGATACTCCCCTTATAACAATAAGGAGACACTTATGACTAGACAAAAGGTCATACTTAATCGGATGCACAAGCTGGGACTGCTCAATGATGCTGAATTTACCAAAGCATCCAATGATGAAATTAATTTTCAACCCGTAAGAGCTAGTATTCGGGCTCCTCACTTTGTCTTCTATATATTGCAGGAATTAGAAAAAACCTACGGCGAACAAATACGAGGCCTCAATGTCTACACTAGTTTAGACATTAATCTCCAAGATCAGGCTGAAAAAGTAGTGAAAGAAGGAGCTCTAAAGAATGAGAAGTCTCATGGTGCAAAAAATGCTGGGTTGATCAGTATCGATCCTAAAACAGGTGAAATCTTGGCAATGGTAGGATCAAGGGACTATTTTGATGACACAGTTGATGGCCAAGTAAATGTAATTACTTCTAAACGACAACCAGGTTCCACGTTTAAACCCTTCACCTATGCCGCTTTATTCACTAAAGGTTTTGGTACTGGCACAGTATTTTTCGATGTCAAAACTGATTTTGGCAACAAATACACCCCATTAAACTATGACGGCAAATTCCGAGGCCCAGTAACCGTACGCAACGCACTTTCTAATTCCTTGAATATTCCAGCCGTAGCAGCTCAATACCTTGCAAATACTGAAGATACATTGACTTTATTGAACAAAATGGGCATCGACTATCTCAATAAAGACTTAGCAGCTAAAAATGGTCTAGCACTTGCCCTTGGAGTAGAAGAAATCACCCCCCTAGACATGGTTAAAGCCTACAGCATATTTGCCAATAATGGCATCAAACGTGACATAGGGGGCATCATGCGCATCACAACGGACCGAGGTGATGAGATCTGGAAACGAACCCTCACTACTGGTGAAGAAGTACTGGATCCTCAAGCAGCTTACCTAATCAGTAATATTCTATCTGATAACAATGCTCGGCCATCAGGATGGACCAACTTAGTCATACCCAATCAAACTGTAGCGGTCAAAACTGGTACCTCTATCAATATTGTTAATAATGTCAAAAAGCCTAAAGACCTATGGACAATTGGTTATACACCAAGCATTGTCACCGGAGTCTGGGTAGGAAACAACAAAGGAGACATACCAACACTAACAGCAGATGGTATTACCAACGCTGCAAGTATCTGGAAAGCCTTTATGATTAAAGCCTTGGATAAAAAACCACGTGAAGAATTTGCCCGACCAGAAAAAATCAAAGAAATAAGCATCAGTACACTATCAGGGCTCTTACCTAGTAGTACAACTCCAAGTGATAAAGTAAGAACTGAACTTTTCCCTGATTACGGGGTTCCTCAGCTAGTAGAACAAGGCTTCCAATCAGCAAAAGTAGATCAGATATCAGGTAAATTAGCCACCGACTCTTGTCCTACCAATACAGCACTCTATGTATACCAAAACTATCATAGTATCCTTTACTATTTGCGCCCCAATGATCCTGCGCTAAAACGCTGGGAGGATGGTGTCCAAGCTTGGGCTCAAAGCAACAAAACTGTCACGACCAATGACACCAATCAACCAACAGGTACCCCAACTTCAGCCGATGGACTACCTATAGTCTATGTCGATGATCCAGCCAAAATCCCTACTGAACCATGTAATATCATTCCGCCTAGCGAAGTAGGCATCGAGCTCATTAAACCAGGTGAAGGTGATAAAATAGCCAATGGCCCCAATCAAGCATTATTCTCTTATCGAGATCCAGCTAGTATCAGTAAAGTTGGCATCTACTTCGATGAAAAACTAGTAGGGATGGGTGACACAGGCAGATTAGATAGTCTTAATTTCAATGTGCCCATTAGTACTTTGGGATCGGTCCACACCATCAGATTTGTCTTCACTTTGGTTGATGGCAGACAAAGTTTTATGCAAATTGGTGTGGTCGTATCCGATGACGTCAGTGGCCCAGGAGTAACATTGCAAGCACCAAGTGAACATCAAGTCGTCCATACTGGTGAGACATTCCAAATCAGCGCTTCAGTAATCGACAATAAACAAGTAACCAAGGTCGAGCTATTCTTCGACGGGACGCCTATTATTACCTTAGAGAATAGCCCCTATGTCACTTCATACTATATAGCTCAAGACGTAGCACCCGGCCCACATGAGCTGTTACTACGAGCCTACGATGACAGTGGGAATGTTACTAGAGTAAAACGAACAATCGATGTCATTCGTTCGACAGCAACTGAAAGAAGTACTAGCAGCAGCGCTCCCAGTACTTCTCCTTCGCCCACACCACTTTTCACTTTACCACCTACGAGTGACGTTTGGCTTTAAGCTTTAGCCTTAGTTACCTTTTTCACTTTGGTTGCTGCTGGCTCTTTAGCTTCTGCTTTCTTAGCCTTTTTAGCTACTGGCTTTTTCTTGGCAACGGTTTTCTTTTCTTTCTCAGGAGCTACTGGTTTTTCTTCACTTTCCGCTACCGTGGTAATTTCTGGTTGAACATTTTCAGGCAAAGCCCGATCACGACTAGAAAGTACTGCCATCTCCTCTACCTTTACGGGTTCGGCCACCTTGGCTGCCACTGGCTCACCAACAGGCTCAGTACCAGCAACAAAATCTTCGATGTCTATTTCCCAGCCAGTGAGTTGTGATGCAAGTCGAACATTTTGGCCATTCTTACCGATAGCCAAAGAGCGTTGATCTTCAGTGACATAGACCTTAGCAAGTTTTTGACTTTTAAGCAGCTCAATACTAACGATTTTGGCAGGAGATAAAGAATTGATCAGAAACTTAATCGGATCAGAAGCCCATTCAATCACATCGATACGCTCACGCCCCAACTCGTCAGTTACAGCTTGAATACGGACTCCTTTTTGTCCTACACATGCTCCGACAGGATCAATTCCCTCTTCTTTAGCTGCTACAGCTACCTTAGTACGGACCCCTGCTTCACGAGCAATCGCTTTGATTTCTACTAATCCTTCACTAACCTCAGGGACTTCCAAATCTAAAAGAGCTTTGATCAAATCAGGATGCGAGCGGGAAATAATAATTTGTGGTCCTTTTTCATTGCGAGCTACTTTTTCTAAGAGCACCTTGATGCGTTG
>CAZXKW010000041.1:7592-7904 GCA_964641565.1 uncultured Candidatus Peribacteria bacterium | reverse complement strand
CAGTCTGCCGAATCTGCTCTAGATAAAGCTAAGCAGTCCCTACAAGCAGCAAAGCAAAATGGGGAAAATGTGCAGGCTCAGAGTAATGTACGTATTGCTACTGCAGATGGTCAGTTAATTGCCAGTCAAAATCAATTGGCTTTGGGCGAAGCACAATTACAAAATATTTTAGCAGAAACTCGCGAAGTAGATTTGGCTCCATTAGAGGCTCAGGTGGCTTTGGCAAAAGCAGAATTGTCTTTGGCTCAAGAACAGCTTAATGATTTGATTATTACTGCTCCAGTCGCTGGTACTATTAGTGCAGTCAACCGT
>CAZXKW010000041.1:0-7566 GCA_964641565.1 uncultured Candidatus Peribacteria bacterium | reverse complement strand
ATATTACTTTTGATGCTTTGCCAGAGGATGAATCTGTAGATGGCGCAGTAGTCGCTATTGATCCTGATTCAACTGTCGTTTCAGGAGTGATTTATTATCGTGTGACAATTTACTTTGATTCTAAGCCTGAGCAACGTGAACTGATTAAGCCAGGTATGACTGCCAATCTTTCTATTACTACTCGAATAGCAGAGGATGTGATTACTATTCCATTGCAGGCAGTGAAAAGTGATAAAAATGGTCAATCAGTTGATGTTCTCGAAAATAACCAAGTAATAAACAAGAAAATTGTGACTGGTATCCGTGGAGAGCAGTCAGTTGAAGTTTTACAAGGAATTAGCATCGGCGAAGCGGTAATTACACTGATTAAAAACGAATAATGCCATTGCTCCAACTACATCATATTCGTAAAGAATACGTTTCAGGCGCAGTAAAAACTGTAGTGCTGAAAGATATCAATCTCAGCTTTGATGCTGGAGAATTTGTCGCCATTATGGGTGCTTCAGGATCTGGTAAATCAACCTTGATGAATATTCTAGGTTTTTTGGATAGGCCTACCCAAGGACAATATTTTTTTGAAGAAAATGATGTGACGCATCTCAACGAAAATCAGCTTGCAGATGTCCGTAATCAAAAAGTGGGGTTTATTTTTCAGTCATTCAACTTGTTGCCGCGTACATCAGCTTTGGACAATGTCCGCCTGCCCTTGATATATAGCGATGTACCTGCGCATCAGCAGAAAGCTTTGGCAACTGAACTTTTAGTACAGGTTGGCTTGGAGGATAGGCTTGGTAATAAGCCTAATCAATTGTCAGGAGGACAGCAGCAGCGTGTAGCTATTGCGCGAGCTTTGGTGAATAAACCAAAAGTAGTTTTTGCTGATGAACCGACTGGTAATTTGGATAGTAAATCTTCGCTCGAAATCATGCAGATCTTGACTAAGCTCAATCAAGAGCAGGGGAATACCATTATTATGGTGACGCATGAACCAGATATTGCTCAGTATGCTAAACGTATCTTAACTATGCATGACGGAGAAATTATTCGAGATTATCTCAATCCCAATCCTACTGCTGTATGATAGGAATCATCTTGCAACAAGGAATCAAGGAGATTGTAGCGCACAAGGGCAAATCTTTTTTGACGATGTTGGGAGTGATGATCGGAGTAATGTCGGTAATTTTGATTAATGGTGTAGGTACAGGAGCACAAAATTTATTTCTGAATCAAATCACCTCAAGTGGGACAAATTTGATTTCAATATTACCTGGTCGAAGTGATGAAGCAGGAGGTCCACCAGCTGCAGCACAAGGTATTGTGATTACTACATTGACTGCAGAGGACGCTATAGCTTTAGAAGACAATCCTTCATTACCACATGTACTGTATTCAGGTGTGTACGTGCGTGGATCAGGGACATTGAGTTATCAAAATCGGAATGTCACCGTAACATTTGCAGGTACTCGCGCTAATAAAAATGATATTGAGGATGCGAATGTTGCATCAGGCCGATTCTTTTCATTAGAAGAAGAAAAAAGCATTGCTAAAGTGATTGTGCTTGGATCGCAGATCAAAAGTGAGCTCTTTGGTGATCAGAGCTCGATAGGTGAAAGGGTGAAAATCAATAATCAAACCTTTCTGGTCATTGGCGTGATGGAGCCTCGTGGTCAGGCCGCATTTCAGAACCAAGATACTCAGGTATTTATACCTTATACCACGGTACAGAAATTATTGCTGGGAATTAATTATGTGAATACGATACGAGTAAAAGTGACAGCGCCTGAGGTCATGGAGGAGACCATTGGGGTGATAAAAGTGATATTGAGAAATAGGCACGGTTTTGTGAGTGCTGATGATGACGATTTTACCGTCTTTAATAATACGCAAGGCTTAGAGACACTCACCGGTATCACTAATGGTGTTAAGTTTTTCTTGGCAGCAATTGCTGCCATATCTTTGATTGTTGGTGGTATTGGTATCACCAATATTATGCTGATCTCTGTGCGAGAGCGTGTACGGGAGATTGGGCTCCGAAAGGCGATTGGTGCTCGCAAGCGTCATATCCTGCTCCAGTTTTTGCTTGAATCTATTTTACTAACATCAATAGGCGGAGGAATTGGTATTATCTTGGGCGAGCTTGCAGCTTTTTTAGTAGCTCAGATCGCTTTGGCTCAAGGATTTAAATGGGAATATTCCATTAGTGTCGAAAGTATAGTAATTGCCGTTGGTCTTTCAGTAGCTATTGGTATTCTTTCAGGTGTTTACCCAGCTTCAAAGGCAGCGAATTTAGATCCTATTTCTGCTCTTCGATATGAGTAAAAGTATTTTTTCTAGTATCAAGATCAGTTTAAATCAAGCAGTCATTGGCTTAGAAGCTAATACTTCTCGTACTATTTTGACCACGGTTGGTTTGATTATTGGTATTGCTTTAGTGGTATTGGTGATATCAGCTGGCAATGGTGCCGAATCATGGATTAAGGATCAATTGTCTAGCTTTGGCAGTAATACGATTTTTACTGAGCCAAAAATTCCTTCAGCCCGTTCAGATACTGAATCACAGTTTACTGTTGGTAGTGGTGTCACTATAACTACCTTAAAGCCGGCTGATGTCGCAGCTGTGGAGCGTATTCCGGGAGTAATAGCGGCTTATGGCGCCAGTTTTGCACAAGCAAAATTAAGTTTCTTGAGTAAATCAAAAAATGTTACTTTACTGGGCACCAACGCATCTTTTTTGAAAGTCGATAGTGGTCAGGTGGCCAGTGGTCGGTTTTTTTCGGAGGAGGAGGAAGCTAGTTTATCTCAAGTGATTGTTTTAGGTTCCGGACTCAAGACCACGTTATTTGATAATCGTGATGCTTTGGGAGAGTTCGTCAAAATTAAAGGTCAAAATTATCGCGTGATTGGTGTGATGAAAGAGCAGGGTGCTCGTTTTTTCTTGAATTTTGATGATCAAGCGTATATTCCTTTGAGCACCATGCATAAAAAAATATTAGGTACCGATTATCTCGTTTACTTTGTCACCAAGTTTGATGAAAAGACAGATGTCTCTTTTCTGGTTAGTCAGATGGAGATTATCTTACGCAAAAATCATGACATCAAAGAAAGTGATGGTTCAAAAGATGATTTTAGTATCAATTCCAGCAATGATAATGCTGACCTAGTGGACGGGGTATTGGGGGGACTGACTTTACTCTTAAGTGTAATAGCTGCCATATCACTATTGGTGGGGGGAATTGGGATCATGAATGTCATGTTTGTGACCGTTACTGAAAGAACCAAGGAAATTGGATTGAGAAAGGCTTTAGGAGCGAAGCCATTAGAAATTCTGCTACAATTTTTCTTTGAAGCGATTATTATTAGTCTCTTTGGTGGTGCAATTGGGATGGCTATTGGGGTGATGCTTGCCGCTGCTTTAGCAGCAATTGCTCAATCGATTAATTTTGATTGGCCATTAATTATTACTTTGAACACTATTCTTTTAGCAGTAGGCTTTTCGAGCCTTTGTGGCATTGTATTTGGTTTGGCACCAGCCACGAAAGCTTCACGTATGAATCCGATTACAGCTTTGCGTTTTGAATAATGCAAATTATCTCTCCATCACTTTCACAAGTAAGTATGGTATAACTGGGACTGATGTATTTTGTCTTTTCCCATTTTTATGTCCCCATTGCCAGTTTCTTCTTCAGAAAATCAACAACGTGCTGTTGCTAAGAAAGTTGGTTCTTTTATGCGTTATTGGGGAGCTTTGCAGTCTCTAGGTGCAATACTTTTTGTGATCCCTTTTGCTGTGATCTGTTCAGTTTTAGCCTTTATATATATTGGAGGTAAAGATGCTTTGATTTTGTCGGTATTTCTTTTGGGAATTGCTGCTTTTGTGGTGATGCTCAATTCCTATGGGTTGAAAAGCTCATTTCAGGACGGTCCTCAAGCAGATAAACAAAATCCCTTTGTGGGTTCGACTTCGGTAGCTGTTGAAACCAAAAGACTTTTTCCGATAGCTACCGTACAAGCAAATGAAAAAATGCTTGGATGGTTGGGACCGGTAATGGCTATTGATATCGCTCGCCAAAGTTATGCTCTGGGAAAAGAGGTTGTGGCTGCTCCAGAGAACACTTTAATTGTTACTTCCAATCAGTTATTAGCGGTTGCTTTTGTGCAATCTGACTTTGATGGTTTATCAAGTGGCTCAGTTATCTCTGGATTAGCCCAGTTTGCAACAGCGTCCAAATCGGCTAGTGAGCAGCATCGATATGTTGGTATCCTGAATCAAGGTCAGTGGGCCGCACTTATCGAAAATATGGCTGGAGATCTCACCTCTGTACTTTCGTCTCACTGGCAGTTTGGCATTGCTTTTGAAAAAATTGTTTCAGTTGAAGCTCGTATGGGTATGTTAAATCCAGGTGTTCATATTACTTTAAAAGACGGCAGTATTTTGAAGTATTCAACCACGGTCAAGGCACGTATTCAGGACTTTGTGGAGGCATTAAGGGGAGTCGGTATTCATGTTCAGTAAGTTTGGTCTCGGCCCAATATCATCATTCTTTATGCTTAATTTAGGCCCCAAAACCAGTCAATGGTTGGCAAAAATCAATATCAATTCGCGCGAGGATCTCTGTGAACGAGGTCCTTGTTTGGTATATAGACAGCTTTTAGCCGCCGGTCATCCGCCCAATCTTAATTTGCTCTATGCACTGCTCGGTGCAGCCATGGATATTGATTGGCAGATTATTGGTGAGCAATATAGAACTGGAAAATTGGATGATGTGGTAGCTTCAATTAGTGATTTGTTGCCTCGGGCAAAGTAATCCAGGGTGAGTGTTGCTGTTACACGAATACCACATATCTCAGCATCAGCCAGAAATGACAGAAACTGCCGGCAATCACAAATAAATGAAAAATTTCATGCATACCAAACCATCTAGAGCGGGGCACATATGAGTCTGCTAAGAAAAATACTGTTCCCAATGAATAGCAAACTCCCCCTCCGATGAGCCACCAGATACCCGTACTTGGAAGCCAACTTTGTAATGGTTTGAAGGCGACAACAATCAGCCATCCCATCAGTAAATAACCGAAAAGAAGTAATAATTGTGACAGCTTTACGCCCACTATTTTCAAGACAAAACCAGTTACCGCCAGAGCCCAGATAATGCCAAACATTGTCCATCCCCATGCTCGAGCCGGCAGAGTGAGACAGAGTGGCGTATAAGTCCCAGCTATGAGGAAATAAATCATGCCATGATCGAGTTTTTGTAAAATAGTTTTTGCACGATGAGACTTAGCAAAAAAATGGTAAATCGTACTCATGGTATACAAAGCAATCATGCTGACACCAAAAATACTGACACCAACGACATGACTCGCGCGGCCATAAAGCGCGGCGAATACAATCATCAGCACCAAGGCAGCTACCGATAATATTGCTGCAATGAGATGAGTAATGGCACTGAGTGGTTCATTGTTGGGTGGCGTTTTCATAGTCTGAAGTGATAGCTCATTACTTTATCAAGAATCGTTTGCTGAGATAATAACTAACCGATGCGGTAGTCGCAGTGACTAAGCTACCCCAGATCAGATCAATAATTGTAATCATGATCGGCCAGTTTTTAATGGTGGCTAGATTGGTAAGGTCATAGGTAGCGTAGCTGATCAAGCCAAACAATAATCCTAATTGTATGCATCTTTTGCTCGAATGTTTCTCAAGTGAGGGCATGATCACAAAGGTGACTATACCTGCACAAAACAAAAGATAAAAAAGTATCGCTGCAATCCAATTGATATTTTCAGCCATTAAAAAGCCTAGTTGGTCGGCATAGATGTTCTTTGCGATGACAGTAAGCCAGACAAAATCGATAGCTAAGAAAACAGCTAAAGTGATGAAATATATTTTGATGCGCATGGGGATAAATAATGAGAGTTATTGTTTTACTAGCAGTTTTAAAAGCTTCTCAATCTTCTGAGCATTTTTACTCTGAATACAGCTCTCAATATTTTCTGATAAATGTTCTGTAAAAGCACTATTGAGTGCCTCTTTTGCTGCCTGGAATTGGATAACAATTGGTTCGCAATCATCCTGCTTCTCAAGCATGTTTATTATTCCTTGGATTTGTCCATGAACTCGTTTTAGCCTAGTAATAGTATCAACCATAGCGTATTTAAAAGCACTATTAATATAATCTACTTTGGTTAGTGTCTTCAATGTGCACTTTACATACCCAGGTGGGGTATGTAATATGGCTGTGATTAAATAATTTTAATGGATAACGCTAGTTCTAGTTATTTCCAATTTACTGATAGTAATTTCCAAGAAAAAGTGCTAAGTGCCAAAGGTGTTGTAGTTGTGGATTTTTTTGCATCTTGGTGTGCTCCCTGCCGAGCATTGTCACCTGTAATTGAAAAGTTGGCCGATGAATATATGGGAAAGGTATTGATCGGTAAGTATTCAACTGAAGATAATCAAGTATATGCTGAAAAATTTGATATCACTTCAATCCCGTGTGTGAAACTTTGGAAAGACGGAGTTTTCCAACATGAAATTATGGGACTTCATAGTTATCAGTCTTATGTGGAAGCAATTGAAAAGTTACTTCGAGATTAGCTGTCATGAATAACTAACTATATCATTATGAATCAAATTAGTGCTGTAGAGCTCCAGCAAATTGCCCCAAAAATCACGCCTCAATCATCGGAAGTTATCATCAATGTCTGTCAAGAAGCGGAGTTTGATGAAGAGCATATTCCTAATACTATTAATATTCCCCTAGATCAGCTTAGTTCGCAATTAGATGTATTGAAAAATAAGCAGGTAATCTATGTGCATTGTCGTTCAGGCAAACGTTCAGCTCAAGCAGTCCAAATTTTGTCGCAATTGAATGGGGTTCGGGTGGTGGATATTCAAGGTGGCTTATTGGCATGGAAAGAATCTGGACTGCCTACTATTCGTGCATTTAATCGCTTCCCTATTATGCAACAGGTTTTTATTGCAGCATCAATTTTGTTATGGACTAGCATTCTTGGTACTTATTTTCTTGCTCCCACTTTTCTTGTTTTAGCTATTATTGTGGCGACAGGATTTTTAATTTCAGGTGTCACTGGTTGGTGTGGTATGGCGAGTTTTCTTGCATTTATGCCCTGGAATAAACAAAAAATACTAAAGAAAGATAACCCCGCAAACGAGCTCAATTTGCAGTGTAAACGTTAGTTTAGTGGTTTATTAGTGCTCTCACGCTTCTGTAGTCAGATACTGTACATTGGATTGGAGCTCCAGGCGGCATGTATATTTCGAGAGAAAATGCTCGATGCAGATTTATAGCCTGAGCTTGAGTTAGTCTGATGCTATAATGTTCATCAGTGTTTCCATGAGTATCCTTATGAAAACTATAATATGCAAAATTCCTCTGTCTCGTTGATCCTTGGGTTATGGTGGCAATATACAACGGAGTGAGTTGTGATCTATTGACATAAATAATTAACTCTTGAGCATTTCTTGTTGGAGGAGGACTAATATAGTATTGTGTCATCTTACTATCTAGCCAACTCATTTATATGTTAGACCAAATGCAATCA
>CAZXKW010000040.1:7298-8003 GCA_964641565.1 uncultured Candidatus Peribacteria bacterium | reverse complement strand
CGATAGACATTATCCCTTTCTGCTGCACACAGCTTATTATCAAACTCTGGATCACTGCGATCAGTGGGTAAAACATGAAACAATGGCAACTTCACTACCGCTTCATGTGGAACTCCATTAAAAAGGAAAGCAACTACTCGCACCTCTCCCATTGCTCCACTCCCCAATGAAAGCTCCAAAGTAAACAGTTGATGACGAATACCGTTACTATCGGCGACAGCTTCTGAACCAGTAACAATTGCCGCTCGTAAATGTGGGTTCACCGCTATATAAGGCCCACAGTTAACAACCATTGCAATATCGTCATCAGTCAAATGAGGACAACTCTCAACAGCTCTTTCCCATAATTTTAAAGCATCAATACCAGGCTCAGCTTGAAATGCTAACAAAGCATCGAGCTCCCGTTCACGATCTGCTGCAACTTTTGCCCTAGCTTCCACGACCGAAATAGGCAGTCCACGTATAGCTGAAAGTAATGCAATACGAGTATCAGCTACTCCCTGGCTAGTAAGTTCTGGCCGCTCTGGACCAGGCAATGTCAACGAACGCTTAAGAACTGATTGCATAAAATGTACTCATTCTTATCATTAAACAACTCAGAAGCACAGGTGATTCTATTTTTTATCTCAACCATCCACCTACACTTTGACCAAAAGATGCTGATATATCACACACCTAGCATATCTGCTATCAACTGCCATGGCG
>CAZXKW010000040.1:0-7288 GCA_964641565.1 uncultured Candidatus Peribacteria bacterium | reverse complement strand
TTCTATTTCTTCTTTGTAAGCCCGCAGGACCAGCATCAACCCATAAACCTTCAGCACTATGAGCAACATATAAAACATGCTCACGCCCATATGGATAGGATTTTCTCAATGGATCACGGGGATTTCTCTTGGCCAATAGCTCCCTCATCTTGAGCAACTCTTCAGTAACCCTTATTGCTATCGGATCAAGCATAACAGTTTTTTTAGGTCCTTTAGCAGCCAGAAAAACTGAATGTATTTTAGCTCTCACTCCTGCGACAGCAGCTGATGGAGATTCTACATTTGGAATAAATATTACTGACTTTCTTCTAACGCCCCCCTGGGATTGAAAAGTTTTAGTATCATTTGGCAGTGATGGTTCTGGAAATGAAACTCCCAACGATACGTGCAGTGGTTCAGCTTCTCCAGCTAACTCAGCTGCTAATTCCTTAGCTTGTTGTAATCTACTTTCCAAATCAGCAGGCTCATCATTATCGGGGCCAAATACTGAAACTAATCTTCGCCTGACCACTGGCATTGGAGTATCAAAGAGAACCGCAATTTCGCTAGAAAATCCAGCAAAATCAAAATCAGCTCTCAGGTTGCTAGTAGCATATGGTCCTTCTAATATATGTTCTACAGAGGGCCAGAAAATTTGGGATTTCTGATCATCAATAAAAGCTAGCAGATGACATGTAAGTCTTTTTTCTTCACGGGTTACAGTCACACCATAAACAACACCGTTAACAGCACATTGAAAAGCTAATGTATGACTATTAGGCCCCAAGATTTTTTGTAACTGGTAATTAATATCAAATAAAATTGTGCGCGAAGAATGTACAGTATCAATGGCAATCACACTAGCTATTTCTGAAAGTGGACGTTTTCTTTTTCTATCAATACTCATAAACATTATTAACTAATTTTTAAGCTTTCAAGAAATATTTCATTAAAAAGCGCCACATTCACTACACGTCCAGAAAATCTTACCGTTCCACTATTAAAAGCATCATTAGGAATAAACACGCTGGCTAATTTATTTGGATCAGCTACTGGTGCAAATTGAAATAAGACACCGACCGTATAAGTAGTAGTCACTCCACCAAAGCCCACGTTTGGTCGAGTAGATTGGTATTGATGAGGAGCAACCACGACAGCATATTCACCACGCTTGGTCACAACTCTCTTAGAAATGCTTGTCCCAACCCCTCTTGAAGCAAAAGATGCTACATATGTATCCATCAAAGCTTTGATTGCTTTCACTGACAAACCCAACTTCATCGCCTCTAATTCTGATGCAGTGGCTTCCGTAGTACCAAAGGCAGTCATTCTTCTGACGGGTACAGTTCTAGCACGGTCCAGAGAAATGCCAACAAATTCGGCAACTGCATTAATAATAGCTTTAATTTGTTTAGAACTCAGATCTGAACCACCTACGACTACAGCATCCCTGACACTCGAGTAACTGATTGTCAGCCAATGAGATTGATCTTTGCTTCTCACGCCAATAGTACATACTCTTGCTTTTTTATCATCTGGATTAAATGACTCGAAATCTACATGTACACTGCAATCAGAAAGGCCATCACCTAATGGAATCATCGCTTCACCAGATAAACCAGTCACAGGAATAAATTCCGGATCCCCATTAGCCTCAGTAACACCAGCTTTATTCTCAAAAGCTGAGCTAGAATTCAAAAGTTGATTACCCAAAAAATTAAGTTCATGTCCCATATCGTCAGTATCAGTAAGCTCCTTAAAAGGAAGGACACTGCTCATTCCCTCAAGTATAACTGCTGTACCCAAAGTATTTGCTGTTACTTTTACAGGAGATCGCGATTCAAAACATAGGCTGAGCCAAGGAGCGTCGGTGGTTCCACCAGAGCCGAACTTAGCATCTTGCATCGTGATATGGCCTGGGTCACTATAAAAACCGAGAATGATTTTTCGGGGAGCACCAGATTTATCAAACATTGTCCCAATTATTCTAACGGTACCCGGTACTGACTTTCCATGAATTGACATAACAGCTCTATGCTCTAGAGCGATTATAGACTCTGCTTGTTCAGCTAGTGACTTAACCGCATATACACAGAGAGCTAATACCTTTTTCAATTGAGGCGACATTGCAGATACTTCTGCAATATCAAAACTCTCCACCGGCTCAGCCAATACAGCTCTTGCTTCAGCTCTAGAACTTTTTTTAACAAAAGGATCATCTGCCCGCTCATCTGGGGCCCCTCGCAATTTTGATGGATCAGACATAAAAATAAAAAATAATTTTGATCGATGCGTTAAATTAGTGCATTCTTTCAAGAAATGCAATCGCCTTCCAACGGCAAACTAAATTACTAGCTGAAATTGTAATTTTACCCACTTAGCTTTCCCGCTCGAAATGTATAGCTGATTGATTCACTTCCAGTTACACTCCCAGCCAATCATTAGTTTCAAAAATCCCTTATACGTAGCGAAAACTACTAACCACTTTGTGATAATAAAGCAGCCACTTGCTTCCATGGCGCATTAGGAGGGAATCGCACACAGACATCTGGACCAAAACGATTTGGAATAAAAATGGGATCACTAAAACTTTTAGAGCCTGGATGACAAAATAACCAGGTACCATCTTCAAATACCCTCCCCCATAATACCCACAACTCATTATCAAAATATTGAGAGGCTACAGGTCGACGTACAGCAGAATCAGCAAATTGGTTTTGGTTCTCATTAATGTATGCACAAATTCCCAGTAAATGCTTATCTAAATCAAAATGGGTCTGCTCGTCAGGAGATTTACTATCTTTCAGGATAGTAAACATTCTTGCTCGAGCAGGATTGTGAGAGGGCAAGACATCTTTACTAATCAAAGTTTCTAGTGACCGACCAATTGCTAACAAGAGCTGATCATAAGAAAAATGATCTGGAGCATCAGCAACATAAATCAGATGAGGTTTGAGAAACGTATGCCAAGAAAGCGTAATTGCAGTCCCTGAATCTACAGATACCAATCTGCACGATAAAGACAGCGGTCCTTGACTAAGGGTCACTGCATATTGATGAGTATCGATATGACACGAAAAAGAATATGAACAATACTTTTTTCCTAATCGCTGAATTATAACTAAATATATTGCATCCAAAACCGCACGTCTTTCATCTTCGCAATGAATAACACGAGTATACTCACCATCAGCTCCATATAACTTCATCGACCTACGCATAAATACCTAAAATTAAATACCAAAATCACACCAACAATGTTAAATTGAGTTGTTATAAATTCAAATTGGTTGCGGGGGCTGGACTCGAACCAGCGACCTCAAGGTTATGAGCCTTGCGAGCTGCCAACTGCTCTACCCCGCGATATGTACTTAGAACAAAAACCAGATCAGTGAGCGATCGACTGCATTGTACTTACTTCTAATAAATGTGCAAGCAAATCCGAGCTGTTTTGTGAAAATATTTTATCTTCCGGAGGTATTCTTTATTCTTCTAGGTAAAGGGCGACATAAAATACGTCTAGTACGAGCACGCAAACTAGCTCTTGCAACAGTCATTTCACTCTCTAAACAATTACGCCATGATGAGCCACCCCGCTCAGATTGATGACGATAACAAGCCCCAAACTCAGATAAAGCTAAACTCATACGTTTTGGTTAGGAGTGAAATATACTCAATATCCCAAACACGACCAATAAACAAGATTAGACAAAAATAGTAATTATCTAATTCTATTTCACAATCTTTGAAAAAGATCTTATAGAAGCCACTTATCCCAATCAATAGCTTTAACGTGGCTGCTGATACACAGCATATTTAAGGTATTCACCTTCAGGAAAGAAAATAGACAATGGATGATCCCATGTATGGCCATGCTCTTCAATCATCCGTAGATTTCGCCCTTCCTTTTCACAAGCCCAGAATACGAGCTTATGAAAAAGCAATCGATCTACCCACCCCGAACACGAGGAAGTAATCAAAATGCCTCCTGGTAATAATTTCTTCAACGCTAATTGATGTAATACTCGATAAGCATTAGTCCCCGCCTGAAGATCTTTTTTAGATTTCACCATGCCGGGCGGATCAAGAATAATGACATCAAATTGCTGATCTACTACTTTGAGATAATGGAAAACATCCTCACAGACCTCAAAGTGAGTACTCGCAATTTCATTCATTCCCATATTCAACTTGCATTGATCAATAGCTACTCGTGAACTATCCACCGAGGTAATCTCTTTAGCGCCAGCTAAACCTGCATGAACACTAAACGCTCCGGTATAGGAAAATGTATTCAGTACTTTTTTACCTTTTACATAACGCCCAATTCCTTGACGGTTAGCACGTTGATCCAAAAAGAAACCAGTTTTTTGGCCTTGTTCCACATCTACGACAAATCGAGCTGCACCCTCAAAAATCGTGAGAACCTCAGGCAACTTACCCCACAAAAGCCCCTTTGCTTCTTTTAACCCTTCAATTGAGCGACCATCAATATCACTACGTTCATAAATAGCTACCAAATCAAGTACTTTTGGTAAAAGATTGACTAAATGCTGACGAAATTGCTCCATACCCAAGGTAGAAATCTGAATGACCGCTACTTGATCATAAATATCCACAATCAAACCAGGCAATTCATCTGCTTCACCAAACACTAAGCGAAAAGCATTGGTATCAACAATAAACTGTTTCCTTCGCTCATAAGCAGTACGGAGACGGTTCAGTAACCAGACTTCATCAATTTGCTCATCAGGGTTACGCGTAAGAATACGACAAGCAATAGTATTTTTACTGTGATAATAACCTTTGGCTAACCATGTTTGCCTCCCATCATAGATATCGACAATATCACCACTATTAGCTGCTACTTGAGCAATACCACCTGAGAAAATCCAAGGATGAGACTTAAGCACTGACTGTTCTCTCCCCATTTTCAAAACCACATGTTGTGTATTCATAAATCAAATTAACGTAAGAAAAATCGCCACCATTTCTGCTGAGGAGTCAGATCCTGCCAGCTCTGAGCAGCTTGATCCTCTACTGACTGTACTTTCTCTAAACCAGCCTGCTTGATCACAAATACCTCCTCACCTGGATTTTGTACATTCTTAATCCGTTTAGCCTCTTTTTCTTTATACGTCTCGGTATCGAGAAATTTCAAATATTCTTGCATCGCTCTATTGTCACGCTCCAAATTAGCAATTTCTTCTTCACTCTGGTGAATCTGTTGATTGATTTGAAAGTCTTGATAGCTTTTGACCGCATAGGTATACATCTGATAAATAGCCAGTGCTATACAGACTCCTAATAAGACCCGCATCGATAAATGTTCTTGCCACTTTTTCTGCAGCATAAATCGCAATATATACCTATCCTATACTAACACAAAACTGCTCCAGAGCTACTTTGGCATCTACTTTCCCCTGCTTAGATTGCAAATCGATTTCTAGTAATGTTTGTAGCCATCTCTTAGCCTGATCAAGCCTAAACAAGGTTTTTTGTTTCATCAAGTTTTTGGCCACAAAAGGGTGCACCTTCAGTTTTTTAAGCACATCCTGACTAGGAACACCTTGAGCCTCAGCGTCTAGAATAAATACAATTTTTTTGATGTGCCCAATTAACATACTGAGTAGCATAAATTCATTTTCACCTTGAGCAAATAAATCTTGTACCGTGGTCAAAGCAGCAGCGGCATTGCGAGCAAATACAGTGTCAGTGAGACGAAAAATCGAAGTAGAAAACTCTGGTTGATTAAAAACAGCATCAATTAAGTCACTACGATTTGCATCAGTGAGCAGATGTGCTTTACGTAGCTCTTGATAAGCCAAAAGTGGATCTTGGCTATACACTTGATCTAAATAATTCTGCTGTGAAGCTGTCAATTTAATACCAGACTTAATCCCCTTACCTTTAGCACAAGCAAACATCAGCTTAGTAGTCAGTTCACCTGATTCCAACCACTTAGCCACTCGCTTAATCTTAGTAGCTGCATCATTAGTATATTCCACAAAGAAAACTACATGATCCCCTGGCATGGAGTCTATCCAATCCCACATTAATTGATAGTCTCCTTTCCATGTCTGTGAGAGAAAATTATGCAGAATAAAACATTTCTTCCCTCCCCATAGGGGCTGAGTAGCAAACATATCTACCAGCTGTTCAGGCTCTGGCAGAGCATCAGCTTGAATTGCTATTACTTCACTATCACTATTATTCTTCAGAAAGTGCTGTTTCAATTCCAAGATTCTCGTAGCTACTAAAGCGGTATCATCACCATAAATCAGTAATTTCATACAATTTCTTCAATATCAGGAATAGCCTTTTCCTGTGCAATGAGTCTAGTAGATTCACTAATCTCCACAAACTGCTCCAATACATTTCGACTAGCCAAATATTCTTGAACCTTTTTCCCTTGCAGTCGTTTAGTTTTAGTCACAATGCGACGAACAGCACCTTGTTTACCAGACAATTGGGCATAGCCAGTAGTATCTAAATACTGACCAATAGCTGCTTTAGTCGCCTCAACCTGTTCAGTCAAAGAGCGTTTTTCATTCATCAAAGCTAAATAACGATCTGCCAAGAAACTACCCTCAAGCACCAAGGGATCATCAGGTTTAGCTTGTACATCACTACTATGCTTCATCATGGGACAATGCGGTCTAAAGTCACAGTAGTCACAGTGTCGTCCCGGAGTAGGCGCATAGTTGGTAGTCCGAATTTGCTCTACTAAATTTCGTAAAGTTTCTTTCGCTTGTTCCAAAAGAGCAGGCTCAGCCACGAAACTCACTTTCATATCCGGTCGCAGATAATACAAAGACAGCGTCACTTGCTGTGTACTAGGCCAAAGCTTGAGTAAAGCAAAATAATAAATCGACAGCTGTAAATTGTTTCGCACTTCCTCCTCACTGGGCACCGTCCGACCAGTTTTATAATCAATGATCTCCAAACTATTCTCTCCAATCTTATCAATACGATCGATACGACCGGAAAGATCAAAACCTTCAGCTATTGGTAATAAAAAGTATTTCTCCCGGGCAATAGTAATAGGCTCAGGTAGAACCTGCTTCTTCTCCCATTCACGTTCTACAATAGCCAGCCCAGATTCAAAATCAGATTGAGCTTGATAGTCATCTTTATAAAGCTTTGGCTTCCATTGAGCACTAAATAAATGTATCAGTTCTTCTTTGCTAATAGGCAACATCTGATGTGCATACAGCTCTTCCATTACTTTATGAATCAAAGAACCAAACTGCATCACCCCACTTTGGGTTACAGGTATCTTATCAACATAAGCAAACTTATATTTCAA
>CAZXKW010000039.1:0-8077 GCA_964641565.1 uncultured Candidatus Peribacteria bacterium | reverse complement strand
AAGCATCAGCTTATTAGAACAATTTCTTTTTTCGAACTACCCAACCAATCATTGAAACAAACAATCCTGTACCAAAGAATGGCAATGCTTCACCACCAGTTTTTGGCAATTGAATAGGAGGTATTGGCAAACTTGGGAAAAGTGGAATTGATGGAGCTGGAGGAGGAGGTAAAGGTAATGGATTAGCAGCAGCTGTAATTACCCGTTGCTCACGACAATCACGAGCAGTCAAAGGATCATCAAAGGCATCTGTGAAATCAACCACAATAGTTTGAGCATCAGAACCTAAGAGAGTTGAACCATTGTATACCTCAGCTGTATTGGTAACAAAGCCACCAAGATGCAAGAGACATACGGCATCCAAATCAGTACCTGGCATCGGACCGGATACAGTATTTGAAGTATCACGAACACGGATATAACGAGCCCAAGTCATATCTGCATCTTCAAGATCGAAACAATCACTGTTCTTATTAGATCTACCCACCCTTTCGAAATCTGAGCTACGAGTGGTTTGAGAAACTTCCACCGTGTATTGTTCTGAAACACTATCATCGAGATTAGAATCTAATTCGAGAATACAGAAATCATCACCATCACCATCCACCACTAGTTTCTCTGAAGTTTGATTACGTGCTGTAGCAAAAGTTACTTGACCACGCTCACCAAGTGAAACAAAGTTTTGGTCAGGAGCAGACAAAGCATCATCAGCGTCATTATGATCTGAATCAGAATCGATACTTGCACTACGTACACGAGCAGGATAAAAATCATCATCCTCAGGCTCAGCATCATTATGGAGACGATAATTACGGAGTGGGAAACGATCTTCATCTAGCAATTTAGTATCGTATGACACCGATTGTGAACCTTGACCTGCAATAGTCATACCTTCCACCAAGACTTCACCATTAGTTAAACTAGTACTATTTACCGTACCCGTAGTGGCAGTCACATTGCTCAAAGTATTTTCTGCTGTAGGAATCACATCTTTGATACTCAGTCCAGTAGCAGCGAGATTGCCTGTATTGTTCATAGTTACTCGGTATCGAACGGTATCACCAGGAGTGAATACTGTTTCTTCATCACCTGAAAGTAACGTCTTATTCAAATTAATTACACTATTACCAGAAACAGCAGGAACAGTAATATCTACGCTACCTTGATCACTACTGACCTGAGTGCCAGCACTTACCACTGCTGTGTTTCGACAAGTAGTAGCAGCTGTAAGTAAAGGATTGATTGTAGCAGTAAATCGGACCACTTGAGTAGCACCAGGAGCCAATGAAGCGATAGTCCAGTTTACAGTATTAGTAGTGGTATTAATCACACCACTATCGAGTGCGGTTACTTGGCTGATGCCTGTGATACAAGCAGGGATTAGGTTGGTACTAAGAGTAGTATCATCCAAATCATCAGTGACACTGACATTGGTCAATGTGGTAACACCAGGATTGGTTACAGTCAAAGTATAGGTCACTAACCCACCAGGAACAGGAGTAGCTGGACTAGCTGACTTCACAATGTCAATTGCTGCAGTACCCGCACGGAAACACGCAAGGTCAGTTGCAGTGAGACCAGTAAGATTTGCAGTAGCAGTAACACTATTACAAAGTGTAGCTGCAACATTAGGTACGGTACGGCCAGTCAAACGAATATGGAGCATTTGATTAGCAGCCAAAGTAGTAGGAACACCCGTAATGACACCAGTAGTACTATTTACAGTACAGTTACCATTATATGGGCCGACATGGTTGATCAAAGCGCCTGATGCTGGGGTAAAATAATTACATGTCCATCCAGTATTCAAACCAGCAGGAAAAGTATCAGTGACTACCAAGCCATTGAAAGGAGCACTAGGAGAAGTATTACCAACATCGATGTAGTATGTAAGTGCCGTAGCAGGTAATGCACCTGGAGCACCAGTAGTTGTATCAAAACTTGATTCAGCACCATTGAGAACTACCGACTTATAAATTGCGATACCTGGATCCAATACACGGACACAAGCATCATCCTGAGCAGTTACTCCCCCACTAACAGTGGTCAAACGGTTACAGATAGCGGCGCTACTTAAACCTTGAGTAGCAGAAATACTATAGCCAGTAACTAAAATATGGAGATATTGATTGTTAGCTAAAGTAAAGTCTTGAATACCCGCTGTACTGCTACTATCAAATCGTCCGCTCGCCAAATCATGTGAACATCCAGTAACAGGAGTGTCCCCTGCTGGACTATTATCATTAGGGTTAGTATTGATCCAACAAGTCACACTACGAGTACCTTGTACTAAAGTGCTTGGGAAATTATCAGTCAAAGATCCTGTCACAGATTGACCTGATAAGTTGGCAACATGGAACAGGTAGGCAAGATTATCTCCCCTAACAGCATCTGCAGGAGCACCAGCAGTATCAGCAGTAAAGAAATCACTACCACTAGCTGAAACTAATTTTTCAATATTAGTAAAGTTAGGCCCTGAAGTTGGTGTGCCTGAACAGTTGCTAATAGTAACCACAGCTTGATGATTGCTAGCATTTGACCCAGTTTCTACCGGTACCTCATCAAAGATATCTCTAAGTGCCGTACCAGCGCTGACAGTATTAACAATTGTACACTGTGAACCTGAAAGATTATTATGTGCGGCCACATTCACTGTAATCACTAATGTGTCACCGTTAGCATAGAGAGCTCCAAAGTTAGTACCTCCCAAAATATTGCTACCAGATCCAACACAAGGCTGTGAACCACTAGTGCCTGTAATAACAAATGAACAACTAGTTAAATTAACTGTGGTTGGTAATACGTCATTGAGTGAGCCTGTACCGAACAGAATCGGTGCATCACTACGGTTTGTTGCCGTAATTGTATAGACAGTCGAACCACTCTGAGTGATGACTGTTGGGCTGGCTGACTTGGTCAAAGAATAACTTGATGCAGGTAAAATAATTGCATTAGCAGCAAACTCTGAAGTAGACCCAGCACAAGGATACAGTGAGCCTTCAGCCTGACCATCAGTGTAATAAGTTGCTGATGTAGGAGCATCGACTAGACAACTATCATCAGGCAAATTAGCTGGAGTCCATAAACCAGCACCTGTACCAGTATCAGTTGTAGAGACACGTTGTGCACCGAAATCAAAACCTGCAGTTCTCATTTCACCAAAGAAATCAGGACAAGCTGTAGCACTGCCATCATCCCAACACAATGTACGGCCACCAAAAGCAGTAGCAGTAGCAGTGATCAAACCACCAGTAAAGGGTGCGACACCATAATCTGCACCACCGGCAGCAAAATGAGCAGGATTGATTGACCAGGCACCTTGATGATCACTGTCACCGTTGGTTGGAATATAAGCATTACCTAAGAAACGATAACCTTGGCCATGACCCAATTCGTGCTCCACTAAACTATTTTCATTCCAGAAATCGGTATTACAATCACTGAGACTACTCTCAGGTTGACCAACAGGTACATAAGGACCGACACCATTACCATTGGTATAACAAAGGACTTGGAACAATTCGACTAAAGTACCTTCAGCACCAGTACCAACGATAGCAGTAGGTGTTGAGTTCTGCATATCAATCACAGGTGTATTGATCAAACGATTGGCACCAGCATCAGGATCAGTACCTGCATCACTCATAGCAGGATAACCATCATTTTCAGTAATATTCGTATCTACTTGTGTTTGGCTTGTTTGACTAGCTGGTTCCCAAGGCTCAATCGCTGATCCACAAAGGAAATTACTAAAACTAGCACCTGGGAAAAGAAGATTCCAATAAGTATTAGGTGTACTAGAGTTGAGATCATCTAGATTGGCAGTAGCAAAATCCTCTAGATCAATACCAATACCATACGATCCACTACCGGAAGTAATTGCAAGACTATTGTCATTATTGAAAATACTATTTTGTAAAATAGCATTGTTAGTACTTTGCAACGGAAACTCTTCAGAACCAGTACCAGTAGCAGTATTAGGTAAATTGCTACGAATATCACCTGAATCAAGCTTACAAGCTAAACTTTGAATATAAATACCATTACGTTTATTTTCACCGATTTCATTTTTGATAATTCGGTTGAAATTAGAAGGTCCACCTAAGGTGGCATCAAAGTAAGTGCGATCATCTACACCTCCAGATCCGGTAGCAGCATTAGGATCAGGATCAGCACAGCTATAACTTGAATCTTGTGCAACAGCATCAATATGATCATAAAAACGAATACCAATACCGTCACAGGCATTAGAAGCACTTCGATAGTTACTGACACCAAGCACAGTAGGAATATTCAAAGCACCACTGCCATGCAAAGTAAATGGGAAGCCACTTACAGCCGAAAAGGTCTGAGTAGTACCAATATAGTTACCGACGATATCCATACCCCATGCATTAAGCAAGGTAATACCATCTCCCACATAGTGGGTATTATCACCGTAACCATTATTAGTAATAATATTATGGGCAATAACTGAAGCAGGTTTAACAATTACAGTGTTTTTCACCGTAATACCAGAATAGCGATTACCAGTAGCTGGGTTTTGATCATTACCAAGCAAGTTACCAATTAAGTTATTACTGACATTCGATATCAATGGCATAGCAATTCCCCCATCAACAGTATCATCATAGGTACCCTGTAAACGAACACCATCCAAACCACTATTCACAATAATATTTCCCCGGATAAGCGTATTATCAAAATCACGATCAAGTGCTTGGGCACAAATACCATGTCCTTGATTAGCTTGACTACCAGAAACCCCAGAGCGAGTATTCGTACCAATGAAATTATTTTCAATTGTTACATTATGTGGAGAGTCGGGCAAAAAACTAGTGGAATCAGAAACAATTTGAATACCATTACCAGATGATCCCACAATTGATAAACCAGCAATACGCACATTGGGTGAATAGATACCGATCAATGCATATCCATTTGCATCACAATAAGAAATTGACCCAGTGAAACCTGATGAAACAGGACGAATAGTTACTTGTGGAACCCCACTAACCACTGGACCATTGATATCCACCCCGTGTGGACTCGCAATGTTCAGTGTTGTGCTCAAAACAACCTCAGTAACTGAGCTATCGAAAACAATGCGTGAATCAGTGGATTGAGCTATTGCTAATTCTAAAGCATCACGCAAACGACACGTAAAAGCATTACCAGTATTATCTGGTGTACTATCATCTTCCACTACACAATTGGCAGGAATGCCCAACGCGGCATCACCCGACCCTTCCACCACAATATCTCCAGCTTGAACGCCACCTGGTACTGCGGCGAATAAACTTTGCAGATTCTGAGGTATCGGCATAAGCGCCATGACAACCATAAAAGCCGCAATTGCAGATAATGCTTTATTGCGGTTCCAACGATGACGAACACGATCAGGGACCAAAGTGTTGATCAAAGAAACAAGACGGGGAAACATGTTATTTTGGGGGTTAGTTTTTGTGTTTTCTCATCATTTTAGCACACTTAGATAAAGAAAGTCCACATGAAACAAGATTAGATATGTGAGTGAAAAGATCAGAGAGAGTCAAAAGAACGATAATTTATCAATAAATACTAACAAAAAAGACTCAAGTTGAGCTTGAGTCAATTCTGTATATCACCCTGAGTGAAACAGACGGTGTGTGGTCTGAATTTACATAACCCTTAGTTTTCTTATGAAACACAAAACAGCAACAAATAAGCTACTCATAATTGCTAAAGCAATTGGAGTTTCAGCTCCGGTCTTTGGCAATGCCAATGGCATTGGTGCTGGAATAACAGCTGGAGGTGGTGGCAATGGTGCTGGTGCTAATACTTGGGCCTGCTTAGGCGTAGCACAAGCGCTTGCAGAAATTGGGTCTTCGAATACATCAGTAAAGTCGACTGCTATGTCTTGCGCATCAGAAGCTAATACAGCATTGCTTTGTTCTAAATTGGCTGTATTTCGAATCAGACCGCCGACGTGTAAGAGACAGACAGCATCTAGATTGATACCACTAGTAGTCGATTGATCTTCAATCTTGATATAGCGAATCCAAGGCAAATCAGCTGAACTAATATCATAACAATTGCTGCTATTGCTACGTAAACGTTCATAATTACCAGATTGGTTTACTTGAGCAACCGAGACACGATAGCGATTACCAACATTATTTTGATCTAGAGCTAAACAGAAATCTTCATCATCACCATCTACCAACACTTTTCCTTTACTGCTAGTAGCCAGAATAATTGATCCTCCCTGGCCTAGATTTACATATGATTGATCCATTGCCCCCAATACTGCTTGATCATCGGTATCAGTACTGGCGAGACGAGCACGCACTACCTGCTCAGGATAGAAATCAGCATCATCTTTTTCAGCACTTTCATCTAGCTTCCAAGCCCGTAGAGAAAACTGATCACTATCTTTGAGTTGGCCAGTATAAGTAACTATTGCTGATGTATTAGCTGCTAGTGTTAAATTATCTACAGTTAAACCCGCTCCACCAGATACTGTACCCACGGTTGATAGAACATTCTTCCATTCAGCCATATTTCCTGGTAACGCATCTTTCAATTGTAAAGCAGTGGCTGATCCATCACCGGAGTTAGCAACAGTGACACGGTATTGAACATTATCACCAGGCTCAAACACGGTATCAGAATTGATTGCTTCTTTATTGAGAGTGATCAAAGCCTGACCAACTACAACTGGCACGGCGATATTAGCTTCTGCTTGGGCATTGGGTACCTCATCGGCAGTAGCTACCGCAGTAGTTTGACAGTTAGCTGAGCTAGCCAGATCAGAGCGAATAGTAGCAATAATACTTACTGTGCGACTTTCGCCAGGCTGCAATGTACCGATTGCCCAGTCTATAGTAGTAGGATTATTAGTACTCACAGTACCATTATTATTGATAATTACTTGATTGAGTGAGAGTACGCAGCTAGGAACTAAGTTGTTGAGCTCATTGCCAAGATTGTCACTAATCACAACATTATTAGCTGCAGTACCACCATTGTTCGTCACAGTAATAGTATATGTCACTTGTCCACCAGGAGTAACGGTAGAGACATTAGTACCGTGGGTTATTTGAAGAGATGCGGGTACTTGAGCAACAATATGGAAACAAGCAGTATCACTCACCGGTGTAGTAATACCCTGAGCAAGTACTGAAGATTGATTACAATAAGTACCGGCGGAATTAGGTGTATTTTGACCAGTCAGCCTAATATGCATTACTGCATTTGTTGCTAGAACAGTAGGCAACACGATATGCCCATCAGACTGAACAGTACAGCTCGTACTATATGATCCAGTATGATTATTAATAGCATTGGTAGCGACATCATAATGACATTGCCAACCAGTTTGACTGATGCCAGCAGGGAAAATGTCACTTACTGCAAGATTAGTAACTCCAATACTGGTAGTATTCTGAACATCAATAAAGTAAGTGATAGCTTGATTACGACCTGCAGATGGCCCCATCGTATCGTCAGAACTTTCAGAAACATCACCAATCTGAACAAATTTTTGTACCACCAAAGTAGTCGGTGGTGCTATACCAGTAATTGGCACACTGTCTTCATTATCGCTAGTATCATCATCCGGTTGAAGATTGGTAGTGATAGTAGCAACATTGGTAATTACACCTGCGGCTCTCACTTCGGCTGTAATATTGAGCGTAGCTCCAGAACCATTGGCGAGGTTTGGTACACTCCAGTGACCATTAGTAGCACTATAAGAGCCATCCCCGGTTGAACTCACAAATTGTAAGCCTGTTGGGAGGACATCAGTAACTACTGCGCCAGTACTGGTATTGGGCCCATTATTTACCAAGTGCAAGGTATAAACTACTTGTTCCCCAATAGTAGCCTCGTTGGGGTCAACTGTCTTAGTCAATGCCAAATCAGCATTCGGTGAAACCGTAGTAAAACACGCCCTTGCAGTTTCTGGTGGAGTAATATCATCCAACATAATCTCAGCTTCATTACAATATGTAGCTAAGGTCGATGGTGTAGTCAGGGCAGTCAAACGCACATGTAAAACTTCATCAGGTTTGATTTCAGTAGTAGTTACCACCAA
>CAZXKW010000038.1:0-8198 GCA_964641565.1 uncultured Candidatus Peribacteria bacterium | reverse complement strand
TCTTAACAAATGTTTGAGATACTGAGAAAAGTAATTTCTCAGCATTCTCTAATACTTCCTTTGTTTCACTCTTTTCATCATATCCTAAGGCTGATATTTGTTGCCCGGCAATAATGAGTTTTCTGAGCGTTGATTTTTGTTTAACAATTTGGGCGTAGTGATAGACATGACTGGATGTAGGAACGGTCTGGGTTAATTGGATGAGATATTCGCTACTGCCAATGTCAGCTAGCTTATTTCGTTCTTCCAAAATATTAGATACCGTCAAAACGTCGATTGGTTGATAGCGTTGAAACAGTTCTAAGATCGCACTGTAGATTTCTTGATGGCGATTGTCGTAAAAGTCGTCGGCGGTAATAAAATCAGAGACGCTAATGAACGCATCTTTATCAATCAAGATAGAGCCTAAGACGCTTTGTTCAGCATCGTGGCTTTGTGGTGGTAGAAAATTGTTCATGCCAGAAAAGATTAAGCAGGAGAGCCAAAGATTGCTTGTACTTTATTCAGTATTTCTTGGGGCTGGGCTAGATCTTCCTTTACTTTGAATGTCACGTCAAGCGCTGTGCCAAATGTGCTCACGATGGCATTTCGGACGAATTGAGTACTTTGAATACTGTTTACTTTTGCTAGCTCAAATTGCGAATTCACATACACAATCAACTTATCATCTTCTTTGCGAACATCACTATTTCGCAAGGCCATTTTGGTAGTGGGATGACTGATTGATTGAACCGTAATTTGCCACTTTGTTTGCAGGCTATGATCACTAGGGGGGAGTTGCGAGTTGAAAGTGGAAGGTTGTGAATTTTGAGCCTGTGGCGCAGGAGTGGGGGGTGATACAGGAGCCGAAATTTGAAGATTGTCCTTATTCTGCGTCTCAATCTTAGTCTCAGTTCTAGTCTCGGTTTTAGTTTCAGTCTTTGGTGCAGGCGTACTAAATTCTGCATTCTGCATTCTGACTTCTGAATTACCTCCATCCAAACTAAGGTATGCCAATTCCAAAGCTAAAATCGCCACTGGTGTATAGTGCAGTTGACGTTCACAATTGATCAGCTGCTCCAAGCATTTAATATACCAGTTTTTAGCTTGTCCCCCCTTTTTCACTGCTATATGTAGCTGCTGACGAGCATAAAAAATTGCCTGTTTGATGAATTGATCAACGATAACACCATCGGTATATAGTTTTTCTAAAAAGACTATTTTTTCTTCATTGGTAGCATTTTGCCAAAGATCAAAGAATTGTTTCATGATCTCTAGACTGACAAAGCCTAACTGAGCACTAACATGCGCCATGCTTATCTTTCTATCGAGTACTGACTGTTCTAGTAAGGTTAAAGCATCACGGACACCGCCTTCACTAGCTAAAGCAATGATTTCTAGTGTTCCTGCTTCAGCCACGATTTTTTCTTGTTCCAAGACATTTTGTAATAATGCAATTACTTTCTCTTCACTGAGTGGTTTGAGTAAGAAACTTTGTGTGCGGGAGATAATAGTAGCTGGTACTTTGTGTCTTTCTGTGGTGGCTAGTATGAAATGGACATGAGCAGGTGGTTCTTCTAAGGTTTTGAGTAGGGCATTGAATGCTTCTTTGGTAAGCATATGTACTTCATCGATAATGTACACTTTTTTCTTACCACGAAGAGGCATGAAATTTACCTTTTCTTTGAGATCTCGAATATCATCGATGCTGCGGTTGGATGCTGCGTCTATCTCAATAATATCAGCGAATTGATTAGTCTTGATTTCAGTACAAATTTCACATTGATTACATGGTTCACCATTGGTTTGTAAATTGAGACAGTTGACCCCTTTGGCAATTAATCTGGCTAAGGTAGTTTTTCCGGTACCGCGAGGACCACAGAGTAAGTAAGCATGACTGACATTGCCTGTCTTTAGAGCCTGTAGCAATGTATTTGTTACTGCTTCTTGGCCAATTACTTGGTCAAAACTACCTGGGCGATATTTACGATAGAAGACGGTGTAGGACATGGAGGATTCCAAGTTAACGGTGTTGATCGAGTGTGATGTTTACTAACTTATCGGCTTCGGTGTTTTTTTCGCGGGGAATGTGTTGGTATGTGATCGTTTGGCCCGAGCTCAGTTCATGCATTGTGGTTATCAATGGCTTGAGGTGCGCTGCTTTGATCTTGTATCTACCATTGAGTTGTTCAATCATGAGCTGACTATCAGCAAAGCACTGCACGTCATGGCCCATTCCCCATTGGTCTTTAATGCTTTTCAATCCTTCCAAACACGCTGTGTACTCGGCGACATTGTTGGTGGTGTGTCCGAGGTAGCCTCCTTTTGCCATGGCTTTTTTATTGTCTATATAGATCACGAATCCCCAAGCTGCTGGGCCAGGATTGCCTCGGGAACCACCGTCAGTATAAAGTGCAATTTTCATTGAAAAAAAGTATTCGCCATTATCAGTGTATACTGTTGAAAATTGTAATTCGCAACGACTTAGTCTCGACGGAATCAAGAAACGATTCTAAGAATTTTTTGAAACCAATTTATGCCTATCAGTAAGGGCTTTTTCTAAAAGAAAAGAGAAACTACAGCTGGTATAAAAAGTAAGGCAAAAAGTGTACTCAAAAGAACAGTAATAGCAGCTTTTTCTGGTTGTGCTTTGAGCTCAGTTGCAAAGGTAACGGTGTTTGCAGCCAGTGGAACACTGGCTAGGATAATTAGTACTTGGTCGATGGTTGGCGTAAGAAGGTGAGTAAAGTGTTGATCAAAATTAATAATACTCAATATTGCCAGAGGCCAGACTGTAAATTTGGCTAAAAATGCAATTAGAATAAATTTACCATCTAGTGCTAGTTTAGATGCATGACTAAGACCGACGCCGATAATCATCATACCCAAAATGGTATAGCTACCTTTAAATTGTTCCAATACACTCATGATGCCACTGGGCAATGTGAATGCCTGTTTATTGAGTAGTAATCCCACAATAAAAGCATAAATGGTGGGGAGCTTGGCTAATTTTAGTAAGCTCGCTGACAATGAATAATGTGTTCGAGCGATAAGGTAATAACCTAATGTGTTTTCAAAAATTAAAAAGCCGAGTGTGGCTAGTACTACCGTGCTGAGTATGTTGTTTCCCATGACTAAGGTGATTACAGGTAGTCCGAAGTAGCCTGTATTGCCGGTACCAGCAGTGAATCCGAGTATATTGCTTGTACTATCTGACCAGATCTTTTTTCCAATGGCAAAGAATACAATGGAAATGATACAGGCTGTGTCAAAAGTAATAACAGGCAGAAACAACATGTTCGGTGTCAAATCTGCTTGTTGTGTGCCATAAAAGATAACCGCCGGTGCTATAATATAGATCAAAAGAGGAGAAATGCTTTCTTTCTGTACGCGCAAATATTTACCTGCAATTACCCCACAACCAATAATCAAATAAAGTGGAATAAGCTTAACTAATAAGGTAAAAAAGATATCCATGTTTTAATATAAAACTTTTCTCTAAGGGATTCCTCTGTGGCTACCTGTTTCCAAAGGATCCTTATGGTGCAACTTTTTACTTTCAATATGCTCCAGGAAAGTTTGTACTTACCAAAGAGCTATCACGATAATAGGTGTAAGGTATATTAGTTACTGTTGTGGTGGTGGGAATCATTGGTGTTGCAGGTAGGTCTGACCAAGAAAATGTGGGTAGCGCTATGGCTAGTGATGAATAGTCTCGTTTGTTTGCTAAGCTGAAATTGCCACCATCAGGGCTCACTAAATCTGGTTCTTGGTTATTGATGGCATTATTAGCTATCAACTGCGCTGCATTACAGGTAGGGTTACTATCTCTACAGCCTTGCTCATCGCCTATACCCAGCGGGGTAGAATTGTCTCCATTCCAGATGACGTTACCAGCTATAATTAAATCTGAATCAGTTACTGCTGGATTGGGAGCATTGGATCCTGTTGGTGTGGGACGTGGTGCGTAAATTGCAAAGATTTGGGCTGCTGCACTGTCTGGGTTGTAAATCACATTATTTAAAATGCGCACATGTTTGTTGCCAATAAATACCTCGGAGCCGGTAGTGCTTGGTCCCCAACCTCCTTGAGCTCGGTGTGTAGCACAATTGGCTGTTTCACCATCACAAGAGCGACTACCGAAAACTACCTCGACCACATGATCTCTCGATCCCACTTTGTACATAGTATTGTGTGCCATCAAGATATTATAACCACCATTAACTCCAATGCCCGCGCCCTCGGTGTCATGAATGATATTATTTACAAAGCGAATATCATAGGCTTCATAGTGTAGCCATGGTGCTGTCATATATTCAAAGCCCGTACCCTGTCCTGCCGTGAAGCCACCAGTGCCACAGTCATAGTACTCGTTCCCCTCTACTCTGAGATAAGCTGATCCTCCTTTGGTGTACATACACCAATCTTCACTGTCATGGATTTGTGACCGCACTACATGTCCGTATTGCACGGCAACGAAATCAATAGCATTGTCATGCGCGCCAGCGATATCTGAGTCTTCAATGTATATATACTGTGTTTGGTTTACCTTCAAAGTCTCTTGTGCCGATCTACCTGGAGATCTAAGGGTAATGTTGCGTAACAAGATGTGATCTCCTAGCTCAAAATGCATCACATCATTGGGAGAGGTGATGGCCAGGTTGATGAAGTAAATATATTTGAGATTACGAGAATTGAAATTGCCATTAATAGAAACTGACCCTTCACCTTGGAAAATCACAGGGGCTGTCGCTGTACCTAAACGATCCTCAATATAGAGGTCGGGAGCTGAATAAGCGCCAGACAGTACATGAAAACGAAAGCCAGTACTCAACTGTGTATTGAGTGGTACTAATGACCAAGCGTGTGAGAATGTTCGAAATGGTTGTGCCTGGGTGCCGGGATTGCTGTCATTACCATTGGTTGCTATCCAGTAGTCATGGACACTGGGAGATCCAATATTATAACTGAGTTGCTGAGAATTATGTGGTGTAGCTGTTACTGTCGGTGTGGGTGAAGGAGAGGGTGTTTGTTCGGTGGTTAGTTGTAATAATTTGCTTAATATCTTACTCATCTCTGCGCGAGAAATGAGTCCATTTGGACGAAAGCTGCCGTCGTTATAACCATTCACTAGTCCCATGTCAGTAGCTTTGGCGATATAGCTGCTATACCAGAAGTTACTATCTACATCATAAAATCGTGTTGATGTTCCTTGAGGTGCAATATTGAAGCTACCAAGCAAAATCTTAAGAGCTTCTGCTCGAGAAATGGGATTGTTAGGTAAGTAAATTTTGCCTTGGCTACAATTACTATTTATGCCACTTACAACATTATGTGCCACTAAAGTCTCTACATATTGAAATGACCAATCGCTATTTCGCACATCGCAAAAAGTAGCTGTATTGTATGTTTCTGAGCGCAAAATATTTACTGATTTGCTACCCAGTACAGCCATTTTGGCCAGCTCTGCTCTGCTCAAAGTCCGATAAGGGAAGAAATTGCTATTACCACTAGATACAATTCCAGCTTGGGCCAGTTGTTCTACGTGCGCGTAAAACCAATCACTTGGTGCCACATCGTTGAAGGTGGCCGCTTGAGAACTTGGGCTTTGTACCAAAAGCACAGTAAAAATAGCAATCAGTGCTAGCGCTTTGCGAAAAAACATAGAGGAGGAGTAAATCTCCTCTACCTTACTTCTCTTCTTTTACTCTTTCTACAAATAAACCTGTTTCAGTGTTGACCATTATAGATTCTCCTTCTTCGATATAGAGAGGTACTGTGATACTTAAGCCAGTTTCTAAGGTTGCTTTTTTGCTACCACCTGTTGCAGTATCTCCGCGGACTCCAGGAGGAGTATCAGTTACTTTCATTTTGACTTTAGCGGGTAGTTGAATGCTGATTGGTTTCCCCTGGAAATAAACAATGTCCACATCATTTCCTTCTAATAGGTAACTAGGAGCGTCACCTAATTGTTCTTTAGTCATTTCAAATTGGTCGAAGTTCTCTTGATCCATAAAAGTATAATTCTCACCTTCTTTGTAAAGATACTGAGAACGACGATTTTCCAAGGTAGCTTCTTCGAGATTGTCAGAAGGCTGGAAAGTACGGTGTAGGGTGCGTCCGGTGATCAGGTTTTTGATAGTACACTTAACCGTGGCTTTTCTCTGCTGCATGCGCATGAATTCGTATTCAGTGACTATCCAAGGATCACCGTCAATAGTGATTTTAGTGCCTTTGCGAAGTTCGGTGTATTGCATAAACGATCAGTAAAATTGTCGGTGCTAGGGTAGCAGATGGAGTTGAAAGTGGAAAGTGGAGAGTTTCGCAAGCATAGCAGCGTTGAAGGATGATGCTGTTTGTTTCACTGTGGTGACTGTATTAGCTGGCTTAAACTTGGGGATACTGCTTTAGCCTTTTATCTTATCAATTTAGGTTCTCGATTTTCGATTTTAGACTTTAACTATTGTCCGAGGTCATATGCTTGCTTAATGACTATGATGATTAAATGGGGTATACTAATAAGATATACAAAAAATAAACATGTATCCTATTGCTAACCTACAAGAGCTATTACAGCCAGCATATCAAAAACACTTTGCAGTATTGGCTTGTAACATTCGCCATCCTTTGATTATGCGTGCTTGTTTGGAGGCCGCATTTCAGTTGCGATCGCCGATTATTTTGGAAATAGCTGAAAGTGAGCAGGCTTATTGTCAGTGGTCACCGGAGCAAGTTGCAGAAGAAGTGCTGATGGCCATTGAAATTTGTGTTCACTACTTTGGTTATCGCATCCCCGTAGGACTTCATCTAGATCATGTACAACAAGATGAAGGCTTAATTAATAGAGCGATAAAAGTAGGTTTTCGATCAAGTTTGTTGGATTTGTCACGATTGTCTGACCAAGAAAATTATGCTCGCTCAGCAGCTATGGCTAGCTGGCTTCACAGCCAAGGTGCTAGTCTGGAAATGGAGCAAGGAGCAATTGGTTTTGCTAAGGATTTACCATCTGATGTAGAGAGCCTTTATACTACCGTTGAACAAGCCGTGACCGCAGTAGATCAGGTGCATCCTGATGCTTTAGCAATTGCAGTAGGTAATGGTCATGGGTTTTATAAAGAGACGCCTCATATTGGATTTCAAAGGATTAGAGAGATCGCTAAAGCTCTAGAACCCACCAAGACCCCCCTAGTCTTACATGGCGGCAGTGGGCTTACTTTAGAAACATTCAAACAAGCAGTAGCTGTTGGGATTAATAAAGTAAACTATGCTACGGCTCTATCAGAATTATTATTCAATCATTTACCAGCAGGTTTATTAGTCCAAATTAAACAAGCAGCTGATGATCAAAAAGTAGAACAAAGAAAAGTATTAGGACAATTTAAAGAAGCGATTAGAAATATTCCTAAAGATAATAAACAGCGCCTGCATCAAGCCATAGTCGAAGATGTGAGTCGTCTGATTTTAGCCAGCTTAGGTTCAGCTAACACTGCTGCTCTTTATGAATAAACCAAAACGAAAAAAACATCCTCAAGGTTATTCTCGCATCCGGGAAAATATTGATGCTGTCCCATTAGTTATTCGCCAATTAGAATCAGAGAAGGTGGCTTTTGGTCAGCGTATAGCTGAGAAAATGGCCGGATTTGTTGGTAGTTGGCAATTTATCATCATACAAACATCGATATTTGTTTTGTGGATTGTGGCCAATGTGACTGGTTGGGTTCAATATTGGGATCCGTATCCATTTATTTTGCTTAATCTCTTTTTGTCTTTTCAGGCAGCCTATTGTGGACCGGTGATAATGATGGCTCAGAACAGACAAGAAACTCATGATCGTGTGAGAGCTGAACTAGATCTCCAGGTAAATCTGGTGGCCGAGCGCGAAATAAAAAAACTATTGCTGAAATTTGATGTGAGTAGAATTGCTCATGTAGCAAAAATTGAGCATAAGCTAAATGAGGTAATTGCTTTATTAAAAAAGAGTTAGGCAAAATGCAGAGAAAGTTTTACAATCGAAGTAGTTAAAAACAGTTATGGCAATTCGTAAGAAAAGCACTAGTGCGAAGAAACCAGCTAAGAATGTTGCAGATGTGAAAAAGAAAGTTCGTAAGACTGAGACTAAGATTAAGACTAAGGGGAGAGCTAAGGGAAAACCTAAATCTCAGTCTAAGCTCACCATTACTGAGCAAGTTGAAAAGGTTCTAGATACGCTGCGCCCATAT
>CAZXKW010000037.1:0-8252 GCA_964641565.1 uncultured Candidatus Peribacteria bacterium | reverse complement strand
CGTATGCCAGGTGGAAGTCAGGGCAAAGTAGTTGGTATTAAAGAATTTTCTCGCGATAAAGGTGATGAATTACCTACTGGCGTGATTCGCCAAGTTATCGTGAGTGTGGCTCAGATCAAACGCCTACAAGCTGGTGACAAGCTAGCCGGCCGCCATGGAAATAAAGGTGTTATCTCTCGTATTGTCAAAGTCGAAGATATGCCATATCTCCAAGATGGTACTCCAGTAGATGTAATACTCAATCCATTGGGTGTAGTGAGCCGTATGAACATTGGTCAGATCTTGGAGGCAGAATTAGGAAGAGCAGCTCAGATTTTAGGTTACAAAGTAGCTACCCCTGCTCTAGATGGTATCACCCAAACCACTATTCGTAGTTTACAAAAAGAAGCTGGTATTTCTGAACAAGGAAAAGTACAACTCTTTGATGGTAATACGGGTGAACCGTTTGATAACCCAACCTTAGTGGGTATCACTTACATCATGAAGCTATCACATTTAGTTGATGATAAGATTCATGCTCGTTCAATTGGACCATACTCTCTAGTCACTCAACAACCTCTCGGAGGAAAAGCTCAGCATGGAGGTCAGAGATTTGGAGAAATGGAAGTATGGGCACTCGAAGCTTATGGTGCTGCTTATACATTACAAGAAATGCTTACAATCAAATCTGATGATGTCCTAGGTAGATCAAAAGCCTATGAAGCAATCGTCAAATCTGAACCAATTAAGAAGCCTCGTACTCCAGAATCATTCAATGTTTTGGTGCGTGAGTTACAAAGTCTAGGTCTCCACGTCGAACTTTATCCAAAAGGCCAAGTTCCTAATGAAGATTTCAATCTCAATGCTTTGTTAACTGGTAATGTAGAAGCCTTCCTTTCTGGAAGTAATGTTGCTTCAGCACCTAGTGAACAACCAGCTGCTGTAGAGGCTCCTAGTGAGACCCCAGCTTCAATGCCTACATCAGTAGATACATCTTCACAGTCTTAATATTTACACTTTAGCTCTCTAGCTTATGAATCAAACTTTAAATCGACCAGAGAAGAGTTATATCCCTCATGATTTCGATGCAGTATCAGTGGCTGTAGCAGCACCAGATCAGGTTCTTGCTTGGTCATATGGTGAGGTCGTAAAACCAGAAACAATTAATTATCGTACTCAAAAACCAGAACGTGATGGTCTCTTCTGTGAAAAGATTTTCGGACCTACCAAGAACTGGGAATGTTATTGTGGCAAATACAAGAAGATTCGTTACAAAAATATTATTTGTGACAAATGTCAGGTAGAAGTTACCCGCTCTTCAGTTCGTCGTGAGCGCATGGGCCACATCAAATTAGCTGTTCCTGTCACTCATATCTGGTTCTTACGCTCTACACCTTCTCGAGTAGGTTTGTTACTCAATCTCTCAATCAAAACTCTAGAACAAGTAGTTTACTTCGCTAGTTACATCATCGAAGATGTTAATGAAGAAGCCAAGAATTCAGCAGTCAAAGAATTGGAACATGACTATAAAAACCGCGCTAAACGAATTCAAGAAACTTACGAACAACAAGCCAATGAATTGAAGGTAAACAAAGCTGACCAAAAATCAGTTCAAGCAGCTCAAGAGGCTCAAGCTGAAGAGTTGAAAGTACTTACGGAGAATTTTGAATCTGCTAAAGAAGATCTCAAATGTATTGAGAAATACAGTGTCGTTTCTGAGCTCAAATATCGCGATCTCTCAATGAAGTTCGGTCATGTATTCCGCGCTGGTATTGGGGCTCAAGCAATTCGCGACGTTATTCAAAATATCGACTTAGTTGCTCTTTTGAAGCAATTATTAGAGGAGCTCAAGATTGCTCAAGGACAAAAACGTAAAAAGATTAGTAAACGGTTGATGTTGGTAGGCAATATGATCAAAGCTAATATCAAGCCTGAGTGGATGGTTATGACTATTCTACCAGTGATTCCACCTGATCTACGTCCGATGGTACCATTGGACGGTGGTCGTTATGCTGCTTCAGATCTCAATGACCTCTATCGCCGTATTATCAACCGCAACAATCGCCTTCGCCGCTTACTAGAGATTGGTGCTCCAGAAGTAATCTGTCGCAATGAGAAACGTATGTTGCAAGAAGCTGTAGATGCTTTGATCAACAATTCAGCTCGAGCAGGACGTGCAGTAACCAAGACTGGATCAGCTAGACTACAACTCAAGAGTCTCTCAGATATGCTCAAGGGTAAACAAGGACGTTTCCGCCAAAACTTATTGGGTAAACGTGTCGATTACTCTGGCCGTTCAGTAATTGTAGTTGGACCGAAACTGAAACTGCATCAATGTGGTTTGCCTAAAAAAATGGCATTAGAACTTTTCAAGCCATTCATTATCGGCCGATTGATTACCAAAGGCCATGCACACAACATCAAGAATGCAGAAAAATTAATTGAATGGGAGCGTTCTGAAGTATGGGATGCTTTGGAAGAAATCACCAAAGATCATTATGTGCTCTTAAACCGCGCACCAACACTTCACCGCCTGGGTATTCAAGCTTTTCAACCAGTATTGATTGAAGGAAAAGCTATTCAAGTGCATCCATTAGTTTGTTCAGCATTCAATGCTGACTTCGATGGAGACCAAATGGCAGTGCATTTACCGCTATCTGCACAAGCACAAGAGGAAGCTCATACTATTATGCTTTCAGCTCAAAACTTGCTGAAACCATCTGATGGACAACCAGTAATTACTCCTTCACAGGATATGGTGCTTGGTTGTTACCATTTGACCAAAGATGGCCCTAAGGACAGCAAAATGGTATTTGTGAATATTCATGAAGCTATTACTGCTTACCGTCTCAAACATATTGGTTTGCAAGACAAGATTAAGGCTCGTCACAATGGTGTAATTATCGAAACTACTGTTGGTAGACTGATTTTCAATAGCTTCTTACCAGAAGCACTAGGCTTTCAGAACAAGACAATGAATAAGAAGGAATTAGCAACTTTGGTAAGTGAATGCTACGAAAAATGTGGTCCAGAACAAACAGCAATTCTTGCCGATGAAATCAAACGTGTTGGTTTCAAATTTGCTACAAAATCAGGTATCTCATTAGCACTTCATGATTTCCCAATTCCAAATATCAAATACGAGATTTTGGACAAGGCAACTGAGAAAGTGACTGAAATAGGTCGCAAATACCGCAAAGGTTTGGTTACTGATGATGAAAGATATAACAACATTTTGAAGATTTGGAATAATGCTAAAGGAGAAATTTCTAAAGTCATTACAGATACAGCTGATCATAATAGTACACTCTATACCATAGTTGACTCTGGAGCCCGCGGTTCATGGGCTCAGATTGCACAGATCGCTGGTATGAAGGGATTGGTAGCCAACCCTGCTGGTAAAACTATTGAGTTGCCAATCAAATCAAACTTCATCGAAGGTTTCCAAGTATTGGAATACTTCATTGCAACTCACGGAGGACGTAAAGGTAAGTCTGATACAGCGCTCAAAACTGCTAATGCTGGTTACCTCACTCGCCGCTTGGTTGATGCTGTACAAGATATCGTTATCCGTGAAGATGATTGTCAGACTACAGAATCTAATCCGATTGACATTGCAGAGTGCAAACGTAGTGGTGAGAAATTCAATAACCGTATTTTCGGCCGAACTTTGGCTAAAGATGTGGTTAATAGCAAAACAGGCGAAGTAATTGCTGAAGCTGGCATGGAAGTAGATTCAGATTTAGTAAAACGAATCGAAAAGAACGATGTAGCTACAGTTTCAGTTCGCTCAGTAATCACCTGTCAGACAATCGAAGGTGTATGCCGAAGATGTTATGGTCGCGACCTAGCTTACAATCGTACAGTGGAGCTTGGTGCTTCAGTAGGTATTATTGCTGCTCAAAGTATCGGTGAGCCTGCTACACAGTTGACTATGCGTACATTCCACTCTGGTGGTGTAGCCGATGTCGACGCTATTACCCAAGGTCTCCCTCGCGTTGAAGAGCTATTCGAAGCACGCGCACCAAAGACTCAGGCAGTATTAGCAGAAATCGCCGGAACAGTGAGTATCGAACAAGCAAACAACCAACATATCATTACCATTACAGCTGATAAATTAGGCAGTGATGAATACGATATTGAAGGATACACGAGCTTAGTCAAAGACGGCATGATCGTAGGCCCTCGAGAAATCATCGCCAAGAACCACAAGAATCAAGAAGTAATTCGAGTTATCAATCGCGGCAAAACCAAGGTTGAGGGTAACAAAATTATCGTTACTCACACTGAGTTAGTGAAACGTGAATACACAATTCCTTCACGTGAGACTATCAAGGTCACCGCTGGTAGCACTGTTCCTGCTGGTACTACCATTACTGAAGGTCACTTGAATCTTATTGATTTGATCAATCTCACTGACATCTTGACCGCTCAGAAATACATTATCAATGAAGTTCAGACTATCTACGCATCTCAAGGTCAAACCCTCAATGATAAGCATGTAGAAATCATTGTGCGCCAAATGTTCTCCAAGGCTCGCATCCTCGACAGTGGAGATTCAGCATACTTGCCAGGTCAAGTATTGAGTTATCTCAAGGTTGAAGATGTGAATAAGAAGTTGGTGGAAAATGGTCAAAAACCAGCTCGCTTTGAACGCCTACTACTCGGTCTTACTCGCACATCACTCACCACTGAAAGTTGGCTATCAGCAGCCTCATTCCAAGAAACTATTCGTGTCTTGGTAGAAGCATCTGTAACCAAGAAAATCGATCACCTCCGTGGCCTCAAGGAAAACGTAATCATTGGTCGCCTGATCAAAGCAGGCCGTATCTTCCAGAATGATGTTACTGGCAAACCAGTAGAGCAAGAAACGCTTACTGAAGAAGAAATCACCGCCATGGTGTAACTTTTGCTTGACTCAACCTATACCTTTCGTTAATTTACCTCAGCTTAGAAATATTATGCCAACAATCAATCAACTTATTAGAAAGCCCAGAAAAAAGATTTGGGCAAAATCTAAATCACCAGCACTCCAATTCGCACGCAATGTCTTGAAAAAGACAGATGTAGGCCTAAAGCGTGGTGCGCCACAGAAACGTGGTGTGTGTACAAAAGTAACCACCATGACGCCTAAGAAACCTAACTCTGCTATCCGCAAGATCGCTCGTGTAAAATTGAGCAATGGTCTCGAAGTAACGGCATATATTCCTGGTGAAGGACACAATCTCCAAGAGCACTCAGTAGTGATGATCCGTGGTGGTCGTGTAAAAGATTTGCCTGGTGTCCGCTACCATATCGTTCGTGGTAGTCTCGATACAGCAGGTGTCGATGCTCGTCGCCAAGGTCGCAGTAAATATGGTAACAAACGTCCTAAAAAATAATAGTGTATGAAAAAACGCTCTCTTACTCTCAATGAAAAATTGATCAATATGATCATGACTCGCGGCAAGAAATCAATTGCTATCGAGATTGTGTCTCAAGCTTTCGAAAAAATCCGTGCTACCAAAAAGAATGCTGACGAAATCTTCGCTCAAGCATTTGAGAATGTAGCTCCTGTAATCGAAGTAAAAGCAAAACGTATCGGTGGTTCTAACTACCAAATTCCAGTTGAAGTAAAACCAAATCGTCGCCAGACTTTAGCTTTACGTTGGATTATTGGTGCAGCACGTGAACGTAGCGGTGAAAACATGGCTGAACGTTTAGCAGCTGAGCTCTTGGATGCATGCCAAAACCAAGGTGGTGCAATCAAGAAGAAGGAAGACACTCATCGTATGGCTGATGCAAACAAAGCATTCGCTCACTTTGCCAAATACATTTAGTATCGGACTTACATTGTCTGATGGCTAACAAGAAAGCATCCAACTATCGATTATGAGGTTGGGTGCTTTTTTTTAAGATCAGAGAGCAAAGTGCAAAGATCAGAGATTATGATAATCTATTCTCGAATTCATCCTGAGCCTGCCGAAGGATCCGGCCGACACATAGCTTATTACCACGACGAACATTATGCCAATCCAAGAATCAGACCTGAGAAAAATACTAGTTGGACGTATCAGCATTTTCATTGATGCCAGTAATGTCTTCTTTATCAATAAGCGACTACGAGTCAGTATTGATTACTCCAAAGTACTACAGTTTTTCAAATCTTTTGATGGTGAAGCAAAATGCTATTTTTATTCAGCATTTCAAGAAGATTATCAAAAGCAATTAGATTATTTTGACGAACTCACCCAAGCTGGCATTGTAGTAAAGAAGAAACCTTTAAAGTTTATTAGTCTGCCAAAAATCAAAGGCAAGAAAAAAGACGTAGATAGTGACGATGACGAAAAGGAGGAAGGGTTCTACAAAGGTAATATGGATGTAGAGTTAGTAATTGATGCGATTCGCCTCATGTCACAATACGATACATTCGTACTCTTCTCCGGCGATAGTGATTTTTATGCCTTACTGAAGTACTTAGAAGAGCATAATAAAAATGTGGTTGTCCTCTCTCGTCATGGATTCGTCGCTGAAGAATTGAGAACAATAGGGCACTTTATTGACATTGGTGATTACTTAAGAAAGATCCCCAAGCAAGCAAAAAAGGTGACTCACGTGAAAAGACCTAACAGAAATAATCACTCGCCAAATAAAGGATTATCACACTAAACTCATGGATACGAGTGAAACTTGTACTTTCTGCAATCAAGAGAAAGTGAAAACTCAGATTGTTTATGTGGACTCCCTTTGGAGAATAATTTTTGCGCGTCGTCCATTAGCTGTTGGTCATATTATGATTATGCCAATAAAACATTTTTCCAGTTTTACTGAATTAGGGCTGGAAGAATTAGCAACCATCGGAGCAATCATTAAAAAGGCCACACAAGCATTAGAGCACGCATTTCAAGCAACTGGAGTAAATGTATTTGCAAATATTGGTAAAGCAGCAGGACAAAGCATACCGCACTTACACATTCATATTATCACTCGATTTGATAATGAATTAACAAATCCTTTCCATGTTCTTAACACATCCGAAGGTACTAAGAAACTATTGAGACCTACAAAAGAAGCTATTGACGAAAGAATCAGAACCCTCCAGGCCTTTCTAGTGTAAATTAAAGACAACTGTTCTGTTTGTAGGTAATGGTAACCGATTACAAAAAATCATTGAGATGAAATAGAAAGGATCAAGATTAGATGCTACCTTGTCAAATATATATATTATACGTATAATAATAAAAGATTAATATCAATTCATGTCTACTAATTCATTTGAGGTTTGGAATCCTGCTAGTTATGTAGAAATTGCAGAAAGAAGTCTTAAACAGGAAACAAGAGAGAAGCTTACTGGAGAAGTTTCAAGAACTCTTTTGGGTGAATTGACCAGCCGATATTTAACCAGAGAAGTCACATCAGAAATATTAACGCCAAAAGCAGAATTCCCTGCAAGATACCAAGGAGGCACAAAAGGCGATATCTGGGAAATGGTAGCAAGCAGAGTTAAAGAGGCAGCACGACAAGATCCACTCAATCTATTAATGATGGAGGTAGGAAATAGTATGCTTAGAGCAGATAGTGAAGCAATTCAAAGACTAGATAAGACTACACTTAATACATTAATTCAGCAGGTAACAGGTTTATTATTAAAACGTATAATAGAATCCTCAGCTGCTTAGTTCTCTTCATTAGGGGAAAAAACAGTTCTTAGTACTAAGGGCTGTTTTTTTGTTTCAAAATTGTTTGTATGCGTGATGCTTAAATACAAAGCTTCTTAATTGCATATTTCGATTGCACAACATACATTTTTCTTTTAGAATGCCGGCGCTTCATTGCGATTTCGAAGCATGAAGTATCATTTTATTTGTAATTATTTATTATTTATTCCTAAGTTATGGCTGACCTCACGAAACTTCGTAATATCGGTATTATCGCGCATATCGATGCGGGTACAACTACTGTCTCTGAACGTATTCTATTCTACACTGGTAAGACTTATAAAATTGGTGAAGTGCATGAGGGTGAGGCTACCATGGACTGGATGGAACAAGAGCGTGAACGTGGAATTACTATCACTTCAGCAGCTACTACTTGTTCATGGAAGGATGTCCGTATCAATTTGATCGACACTCCTGGTCACGTAGATTTCACTGTAGAAGTAGAACGCTCTCTCCGTGTACTTGATGGTGGTGTAGCAGTATTTGATGGTTCACAGGGTGTGGAGCCTCAATCAGAAACAGTATGGCGTCAAGCTGACAAATACGATGTGCCTCGTATCGCCTTCGTCAACAAAA
>CAZXKW010000036.1:7413-8303 GCA_964641565.1 uncultured Candidatus Peribacteria bacterium | reverse complement strand
TGCAGCTCCAAATGCAGCTCCAAATGCAGCTCCAAATGCAGCTCCAAATGCAGCTCCAAATGCAGCTGTTATAAGAACAGTAGAAAGTTTTGCAACTATTTCCAATCCTGAACAAAGACGAGCTTTACTATCATTCGCCAATAGATTCAATGAAATTGCTGGCACATTACAATTACCAAATACCCTAGCAGGCACGAGAAATCTGCTAGCAGTTGGTATCAGCTTTGACAGCAATCAAAAGCCCACATTAAGTTTACAATTTTTTGATACTACGTCAGACACTAACCGACAAGCTAATCAAAGAGCAGCGAATGCAACACGCAATGCAGCAGCTCCTCGAGCAGTACCTGAAACAAGGGTAGAATTACCTATTCAGGTAGTAAGAAGAGCTGATGGCACCGTCGATATAGAAATTGCAGAAGGTCAGACAGTTTTCCCTCGCGGTCAAGAAGAAACTTTATGGGAACATGTCTCAGAAAGAGGCTCAACTGCAGGTTTAATACCTACATTGAGTGGAGACCTTGTCAGAGGACGTTTCTATGATCCTCAAGTTGATCATCCTCGCACATTAAACTTCGTTCCCAGCACAGATGCAGCCATGATTAGTCAGAACACTAGCTATAATGCTGGGTTTGGCTTTGAGCCCGCTAATGGAAATCGTCACCTCCACCTAGATAGACAGTCCCCACAAATTTATCAAGGCATCAGAGTTGGGGCATATTCATCATTAGAGCTCAGCCTTGCACATATTCTTAATAGCTTCTATGAAGTGCGATTAACTCGCAGCGTCGCTCTCTATGACACTAGAGGTATACTACCAGATGCTAATGATGTCGCTGGCTGGGGAGAACGATTAATTCGTGAAATCACACCGCAAACAACACAAGTTG
>CAZXKW010000036.1:0-7403 GCA_964641565.1 uncultured Candidatus Peribacteria bacterium | reverse complement strand
ACAATCCAGCTATTGTACGAGCAATTGTCAGCGCTTGGAGATTAGCAAAGGACGCTCTACAAAGTGGCTTTACTCACCCACAAGCTCCAACAGCTCCCGCACAACCAATGCCCAATATTTTGGAGGGGGTCGACCTCGATAGACAAGTAGTCATCCCAGGTTCTCCTGAACACACAGCCATGATTGCTGCACTTGATCACCGCTATCAGTCACCGCATGATGTTGCTATTGCCGAAGATAGCCTGGCCTATCAAGCTTTGATGGATGATATTGCCCAACATTTTGGTCATGATAATAATACCGACCAAGCTGCTTAGTGACTAAGTAACAATCACAAGTAGTATCAAGTTACAAAAAGGAGCTCTGTATTCTCTACAAAGCTCCTTTTTTATTGATAATTAACTAGAGACACAACACTACTCTTTACGCAGCTAGTTGAATTTAGCAACCTTACTAAATACGCGATTAGCTTCATTCCAATTGATCTGACTCATATAAGTCTCAATATAACTCTTGCGATCGGAACCCTAGTCCATCATATCAGCATGCTCATAAGTATCTAATACGATCACAGGCATAGCACCCCAGATGCCGCCTTGATTGTGCGCATCACAGACATAGTTGTGCAGACGACCGTCATTGAGATCATAAGCAAGGACTACCCAACCGCGAGCAACCAAACCGCAGGCTTTGAAATCAGCTATCCATGCATCTAAAGAACCAAAGTCTTTTTCGATTTGAGTCACTAATTCGCCAGCTGGTTTCCCATCACCACCTAGCACATTGAAATATGCTTCGTGCAAAATCATAGCATCAGCAGCAAATGACTCTTGGCGCTTCAATTCACCAAAAGCACTATAAGTACCATTGGCAGCACTACGATCAGCAGTAGTGAGAGCCTGTTCAATTTCATTGCGCTTGGTGACATAGCCCACATAGAGCTTATCATGATGCACTTCTAACGTTTTGGCAGAAATACCTGTAAGCTGAGAATAAGGTAGGGGTTGAGGATTGTATGACATATTTTTTCAGTTAAATAAACACGAACACACTAACTCATAGAATTGAAAGTGGAAAGTTGCCCCGAAGGGGTCCCTTTGGGAAGAGTTTTGCGAACTAAATTCAGGCATCGGGCCTCTCAATTTAGATTCTAGATTTTAGAATTTAAAATTCTGCATTCTGCACTCTGAATTCTGAATTATTACTTCAGCTCCATATACATCCCCGGCCCTATACTTTTCATCGTACCCAGGTCTCCCCAGTCCCAATCACGAATAAGAGCAACATTGACATAGGTGACTTTGGCATACCAATTGTCTAATGGAACATTCCCCGACCCAACGTAAAAATAGAGCACAATAATGTTGGTTGGTCTGAGGTTTCGCTCCGCTTCTATCAGCTTTTTTGCTTGCGTCTTTACTTCCTCAGGATCACCTACCTTTAGATTTACCCGGATTTGTTTTGCAACTCTGCCTTGTACGGTAGTAGTCACTTGTTCAAATACAGTATATGTTTCTTTGATTTGAGCTCCTAAATTAGTAACTGCACTCACTAGAGGCTGATCATTAATACCATTATAAAGTGAATAAGCTCCCAAAATGACCAAACCACTGAATATTGTGATCATAACGCCCCGCCAAGACAGCTTCAGCTTACCTTTTGGATTGTGTTCAAATGACTCATTGCAATGGGGGCAAGTAACATTCATAGGGATTAAGAGTTAGTTGCTTTTTTGTTAGTACCGATGACATATACTTCACGACTCCGATCACGAGAAGCATCGGGTTTTACAATTTTCACTTCTGCAAAATGCGCCTTGACCTCTTTTACAAAACCAGGAAATTCACCACCATCAAACACTTTGAGCAACAATGCTCCGTGACTTTTTAATACTTGTAAGGCAATCATTAAAATTGCACGATTGAGATCGATAGATCGACCATGATCAACATCTTTGATACCACTAGTATTTGGCGCAATATCACTAATAATACAGTCCACATGGTCTAAATCTTGATTGATCAAGCTCACAATATCATCCTCTAAAACACTGGCAACATAGGTTTTGATCCTAGCATCACCAAAATCTTGGACAGGTTTGATATCAAAACCAATAATCTTCCCCTTCGGTCCCAAAATCTTCCCTGCAAATTGCAGAAAGCTACCTGGGGCACAACCAAGATCAACCACATATTGGCCCGGCTTTAAGAGTCGGAAACGATTTTGAATCTCTTCCAATTTAAAAGCTGATCGAGCCCTAAAACCGGTATCTTTCGCTTTTTTAAAATAATGATCTCGAGGATTGAAAGCTTTGGACACAAAAAAGAGGTAAGAAATCTTACCTCTATCTTATCTTTAGTTCAGATTAGATGCCAGAGTCTGATTTATGCTCCAGGAAATGCTGGGAAAGGACCATACCAACCATCCTCAAAATCAGCTGTAGTATTGGTTGCTGACTTGCGAGCATAGATATAAAGCTCTTCTGTTTCTTTATTCATGAATACATCGTAATTGAACATTTTGTCTTCAGTCATCTGACGGTTTTTTACCAAGCTAATATCTTCAGGCTGGCTAGTCTTATGCTCACCAATACGAATAGATTGCATATAAAATTCCAACATACCTTGCTCATCTTCAGCCGTCATTCGGCCATCTGAAACACCAGGAGTGCTACTATCATCGCCAGTGATATTTGGCATCATACTTGCCATAGGTGTGGCAGTATCAGCTGTTGGCAAAACAGTAGGAGTAGCAGTAACCAATGGCAATCCTGTAGGTAACAATGATCCTAAATCAACAGGTAAAGTAGGTACTGCCGTAGGCATCACGGCCAAAGCATCTACCTTGGCACTGACACTATTGAGCTTTTGCTCAAGTGTAGTCAGACGGGTAGCCCATTCAGTCATGCTTTGCTGACTAGCAGTCATAGCAGCGCGATCTTGCATCACCATATAGCCAGAGAAACCAGCAGCACCAAGAGCGATCAAAACCAAAAGCCACAAAAGAAGATGACGACTGTGCTTAGGCTGAGTGGAGCGAATCAAAGAAGTGCCATCTGCTGCGTTTGGATGTTCCGGAAAAGCCCCTGTTGATGGAACATTAGGTGAAGAGGTAGACACAGGAGTACTTGGAGTATCCATGGATGTTGATTAAGGTTTTGTTTCATTACTACCTACTATTTTACCTCAAAATGACCTAATAAGGAATATGCTATACTGCCCCCGACCTTTTTATTCTTTATGTGGTTCATAGCATTAGCACTAGCCAGTACAACTCATTTCACTGATTTACCACCCAATCATATCGCTTATCCTGCTGTAGAGCATCTAGTCGAACAGCAAGTAATCCGCGGCTATGATGACAATACTTTCTTACCAGACCGTATTTTAACTAGAGCTGAAGCTTTAAAAATTAGTGTATTGGCAAGTGGCTACACTCCCAATTCCACGACTGATGCAGGACTCAGTGATGTACCAGCAGATAGTTGGTTTAAACCCTATGTGAACTTTGCTGTAGAAAAGGGATTTATCAAAGGGTATGATGATAAAACCTTCCGTCCCAACCAAAATATCTCCCGAGCTGAAGGTGTAAAAGTACTTTTTAGTAGCTTTGGTGTAAAGTTACCGACAAATCCCCAACCTGCATACAGCGATATCCCAGCCGATAATTGGTTTTATCCATATGCTAGTGTCTTGAAAGAAAAAAATCTTTGGGATCCAGAAACAATTCTTTTTGAACCGAACGAAGGTCTTACTCGAGCTGAAATAGCGAATTTGGCTTATCATTTAGCTCTAAGACAAGAAGCGACCACTTTACCCATCATCCCCATTTGGGCCCTTTTACTGGCATTAATACTTTGGGCACTCAGCAGCCTCATTAGTATTCGCTTCTGGAAACAGATCATTAACAATCCATCCCTCTTATGGGCTATTAGTATTATTACAGCGCCGCTTGGCAGTATTATTTATGTTGTACTAGGGCTTTTGCCTAGAGTAGTAGTGCGTCACACTGACACTGAGGAACCGCACAAGAATCCAATCTATGTTTTACTAAAACCTCGAAAACTGGGTTTGGAATTTTTTCAGTACTTTGCGTCTCGATTGAGACCAATTGCTCTTGCCAGTTTAGTATTTTTGATCAATTTCATTCTTGGTTATATTCTGTTAGTCACGTACTATACGTACTTATACAGAATTTCTCTTTCTTAAATCATTACTAATCTCCATTTTTATGTTTCAAAACAATGACCGTGATGGCCTCCCACAATCAACAACTATTGGTAAACAAGTTACAATCAATGGCACATTTGCTAGTGATGGCAATGTCGTATTCGATGGAAGCATGGAAAAAGGTAATGTTCGTATTAGCGGAACTCTAGTCGTAGGTACTACTGCCAATATCAAAGGCACAGTAGAAGTAGGGAAACTAACTGTTAATGGTATTATTGAAGGCAATGTTGTTGTTCAGGAAGATTTAGAAATTGGGGCTACTGGAAAAATCAAAGGTGATATTATAGTTCATGGCAAATTGATTATTACAAAAGGCGGTATCTTTAATGGTAAATGTGACATGGGTAGCAAAAATACTGAGCATGAAAAAACCAAAAAAGACGGCAGCGAAGAAGTAAATGATGAATAAAGCATGCGATACTATGCCATTCTCAATCCAGTGGCAGGTAAAGGCAAATCAGCGCAAACAGAAACTAAATTGCGTGATGCTTTTGAACGTCTTGGTCTCGAAGGTGAAATTGTCAAAACAATCAGTCCTGGCGACGCCAGCCATTTAGCCCGAATCGGCCTCAAAAAAGGCTATAGTTTATTTTTAGTTGCAGGTGGAGATGGCACAGTATTTGAAGTCGTAAATGGACTAGCAGATGCTCCAATCACTATTGGTATTGTACCCTGTGGCAACCGCAACCTTTTTGCTCGCACTCTGGGATTTGACCATCAGACTATTGTCCAGATTCTGCAACATTTTCAGGTAGCAAGGCACACCCTGGTTAGCGACATTGGAACTGTCAATCGACTGCTATTCCTCACTAATGTAGGAATAGGCCTCTGTGTCGATACATTGCTTACCCAACAAGAGAAAGCATCAACAACTATCAAACGCACCTCACTTTGGTCCCAAATCAAACATAAATACCAGAAACCACAATTACAAGACATCAAGGTGACAGTCGATCGTTACTACAAAGCAACAGCTCATGCCTATGACATCGAAGTTGCCAATAGCTGTCATTTCTTTTATCACGAAGGTAAAAGCCATATTGATCACACTGATCGCTTGCTCGACTTGATGATCATCGACAAAACAATGGGGGCTAACGAAGCAAGAGCACTCAAAAGCACACTCATGCTTGAAAGTAGCGCTAGCATGACACACATTTGCGGACATAAATTTACTATCAATGAGCCGTTGGATTTGACTCTTCAAATCGATGGCGAAATTCACCAAGTTCGAGCTCCATTACATATAGCAATCGCTCCCTTTCAAATGCGCTTCTTACCGTATACTAATAACTAAGATGGGAGTAGATGTTCAATAGCACACCACTCACTATCTCCTTCAAGAGGGACAATGATAGTCACCTGACTACCAACCTCAGCCTTATAGTAAGTAATACTAGCAAGCAAAACTCGGTACAGCTTCGCATCCACTAATACATGATATTCGCCATCAGTATAGGTCACGACACCAACAATCTCACGACGAGGGATTGGACCAATTTGTTTATACTTAAATGTACCTGTCTCAGTAATAGTTAACTTCAGTTTGTCCCCAGGTATCAGCTTTGATTTGCTAGCATAATTTGCCGGAACTGGATAAATACGTTGATCTCCACCGATCATATTCTGACCATCAAAGGTACCTTCAATAATTCGCAAATTACCTTCCATTCTAGCTTCAGTTAAAACAGTATCAGCTGGTAGACTGGGAAGAGCATTTTGCACTTCTTCGCATTGACTAAGAATCTCGCGAGCCGATGCTAGAGCACTTTCAGCCGAGCGAAGAAAATCATAAGCGATAGCTATTTTGGATTTTTGATTATTCATATTTGAATATTAGAATTGGTTTTCAGTTTTGTTGTAAGATAGACACAGTTCTATACTATTATACCGTGTCGACATCAAAGAAGCTACTGATCGGACTTGGAACAATACTCAGCGCTGCTGTCATTGTTACTTCCTATCTTCTCCCCCAAATTTTACCTATAGTAGGCACTATTACTATCAATGATCGGAATGGAAACGAGCTGATGTTTTTGAGTGAGAACAGAGTAAGGCAACAGATTGCTAAACTGAGTCAAATACCACCAACCGTCATAGCTAGTACCTTGGCTGCTGAAGATAAACGATTCCTAAATCATCATGGCATTGACTGGATCGCCACTAGCAGAGCGATGTACACCAATATCCAATCACAAGCAATTGTATCAGGAGCAAGCACTATTAGTTAGCAAGTAGCTCGTAATTTATTAGGAACAGATCGTACCCGCTCAGTAAAAAACAAACTCACCGATATTATTTTAGCCTTAGCTTTGGAAAAAACATACAGCAAAGAGGCAATTTTGCAGTATTACCTCAACACTATTTTCTATGGCAACCATACTTACGGCATCAATGCTGCAGCAGAAACCTATTTTGCAACCCCAGTAGAAAAATTAGATTGGAATCAAGCTACTTTCCTAGCAGCTATTCCCCAAAATGCAGGCACACTCAATCCTTATAAAAATCTCGCACTTGTACGTAACAGACAGCTAAATATAGCAGCGCAATTACATAAGCTGGGAACCATCAATGACGGAGAGATCCAAACAATTCTAAGCCAAGCTCCAACACTTTCACCGCCAGCACAAATCATTGAAGCCCCTCATTTTAGTTACTTCGTCCTCGGCCAACTAGAGCAAAAATATGGTAAAGATTTCTGGCATGGTCATAGCGTGCAAGTAACTACCACACTTAGCCGAGACTGGTACCGACAAAACAAACAATCACTTACAGTAGAACTGGCTAGAATCAAAGAGAAGAATGCTCATAATGCAGCTGTATTGGCTATTGATAATGCCACTGGTGAAATTTTAAGTTATGTGGGCAACACCGACTACTTTGATACTGCTAATAACGGTGCCGTAGACATGGTGCAAGGACAGCGCCAGCCTGGATCAGCATTGAAGCCCTTTATTTATTTAGGCACAGTTTTATTTCATCAACTAGGCACTGGGAGTATTTTTTATGATGTCCCCACGAGTTTTTTGACAGCACAAAATACGCCCTATACTCCGCTTAATTATGATCTGGATTATCATGGTCCTGTTACTATGCGTGAGGCCCTGGCCAATTCTTACAATATTCCGGCAGTAAAAGCACTAGAGAAACTAGGCATAGCCGAAGGAAAACAAA
>CAZXKW010000035.1:5664-8575 GCA_964641565.1 uncultured Candidatus Peribacteria bacterium | reverse complement strand
TTAGCTTAATCAATGCCTGGAGGTACTTTGGCGTTGGTTCTTTGCCAGGATAGGCTTCAATGGAGATTGCACTAACTAAGCCGTAGTCGCGAGCGAAGTATTGAAATGCTTCGTGAAAAGAAATGAATTGCTTTTGTTTGTAGGAGGCTAACTGCTGAGTAATGGTAGCATCAAGATTCATTAATGTAGCAGTGTACTTTGTGAGATTTTCTTGATAGTTGGCAGTGTGATTAGTATCAATAGCCGATAGTGCTTCTTGAAGGTGGGGAAGTACTTGGAGAACATTTTTGGGAGAAACCCAAAGATGGGGATCAAACGCATCATTGTGTTCATCTTCTAGCTCTTCACTAGCATCGAATTCGATACCATGTTGGGGTGTGAGGGGAGTGATATAATCACTAGCTGTAAAGATTCGAGCCTTGGTACCGCTTTTCTCTGCTGCTTCTGCTACCCAGTCGTCTATACCTAGGCCATTTCTAATGATTAAATCTGCTTTTTGTAGTGTTGCAATGTCACTTGGTTTCAACTGATAATCATGAGGTTCTTGGGTATTGTTGATCAAGTTGATCAATTGGACATTGTTGCCAGCTAGATTTTGAGTGAATACGTAGTAAGGGACAAAAGTAGTTACTACAATCTTTTGTTCAGGAACTGAATCTGTAGTTCCACAGCCACTCAGTAAGAGTGGAATTGTGAGTAACCAAATCAATGAGCGCTTCAGTATCATAGCTTAAAAAAGAGTTTGTTCTGGTTCAAAGTGAAAATTTACTTTGATTGTTTTAATCTCATTGGTATCTCGAGCTGTATACTTTAGTTCTCCATGCTCTAATGCATAGAGATAGAGTTTGTGGGTGACCTCTACATCTTGTAAACAGTATTTTTCAATTTCTTCAAATTTACCTTCATGGAACCATTTAATTGCCATCAATCCATCAGCACTTTTGCCAATGCCTAAAGTGGCCTGAGCAACACTATCTAGACTGACACGATGTCCTAAAATTTTGTTGATTTCAGTTAAAATGTCTAAAGATGGTAATCGTTTGAGATTAATATTGGGAACGTATGGTTGTAGTACATCAAAGTCGAAACCTTCAGTATTGAAACCTACGATACGATCAACTGCGCTAAGATATGGGACAATATCTTTTATGTTGCCTTCTCGAAGGCAGAAATATCGTTGATCGCGTGAGTCAAAGAGACCTGCTACTGATATTCCTAATTGATCGAGGTTTTGTTTACCACCTACTTCAAAAAGCAATTTTTTTGTTTCTAAATCAAGTACGATATAAGTGTGATTGAGGGCCATAAATGAAATGATGCTTGGTCATTTAACCTACATATTCCCGTTCGCGCAAGCGCTTTTCAGCTAAACTAAGTGTTTTGGGTTGTTCCCATCGGTCTTCATCGAAGTCGGCAAGGATTGCTTTGATGCTATAGAAGTGGTGAGGTTCGAAGTGAACTGATAATCGCTTGTCTTTGATGCGCTCGTTAACTAGTTTGATTCGTTCCTGATCACTAGCGAATACTGTGCGATTTTTATTGCGCAATATGTCTACTACTATTTTAAGCAATTCAATACCACGGAGATTGCTGGCATCGAGATCATCTGGGATTTGCTTAAGGAATTGATCTATATGTGCTTTCTTCTCAGTTAAAGTTAACTTTTTGAATTGAGCTACGCGAATTGATTTATCTCCATCAGTTTTGTTGTCTAGAGAAAGATAAATATTAAGCAATGTTAGTTCCTCGGTATTTTGTTGTTGTCGATTTTTTAAGGTCTCAATTTTTTCTTCAGGACTCAATTTTTCAAATTGTTCTGGAGTTTTGCCGTGCGGAAACTGTTCGTAGTACCTTTGATATTCTTGGATTTGTGAAAAGGTTGTTTTTTCCAATGCTTTCTTTTCATCTGTGTCTGGGGATTTTTCATCGTCACTAGTGGTAGTGTTCTGTTCTACTGTTTCTTGTTCAGCTTCTTGTTCCTGAAGCGCTTTTAATAACGTGGATTTGATGACGCAGCTTTGTTCACGAAATTGGGTTAGTAAAAGTTTCTGTTTTTTCGCAGTGAGGACCTTTTTCTTCAGTAACTTTTGATACTCTTCATCTTGCGCTTTTGCGTAAGCAAGACTACCTGGCAGTGTATCAATGAAAATTTGGATTCGACTAATTCGAGCAGCATTGGTTCGCAAACTTGCTACTACTGCTAATAGGGATTGCCAAGCAAATTCGCGATCTGCATCTGAGAAGTATATTTGAAATTCACCACTCATCAGTTGATCGTGGTATGCAGTTTTTTTACTTTCAATACTTTCGTGTTGTGATCTTCTTTTTTCAGCGACACGAGCCTCTTCTTTTTGAACAGCTTTGAGTACATCTTCTTTGCCACGGAGATCACTAGAGAAAAATTCATCTAATAATCTTTTTTTGGTATCAAAGGCTATTGGTAGAGCTCCTAGGCGTGATTGTACTTCTTTTCGCAGTTCTTGCTCTCGATTTTTGGTGCGTTTAGCATAGTTCTCAGCTGAATTGAGATTGTTGAGACAAGCTTCTCGGCGAGCATAGAGTTGCTCTGGAGTGAGTTCCTCTCCCTCTGCATCGAAGTATCTAAATGCTTCAGCTTCTTCGCGGGGGGTAAATAAGTCACTGTTTTTGATGTAAAAACGGACAAATCGATCCCTTTGCTGTTGCAGTAATGCTTCTAATGGTTCGTCTTGTTCTTCGGTTGAAATACTACGTGACATGGTTTTAAAATTCGATACCACGGCGTGCGGGGACGCCTTTATTGAAATAATGCTTAATCGGAGTCATCTCGGTGACTAGGTCAGCGAGTTCGAGCATGCTGGCTGGGACATTGCGTCCAGTCATAACAAGCTCTAGGTTCGCTGGTTTAGCCTGCATCATAGCACAAACTTCT
>CAZXKW010000035.1:0-5654 GCA_964641565.1 uncultured Candidatus Peribacteria bacterium | reverse complement strand
CTAGAATAATCAGATCGTAGCTTTGATGAAAGAGGTCATAAACCAGATTGAGGCCTCTTTTGGCCTCTGCGCGGTCTTCGTCGGTAATGGTAAAGCGAAAAGTGCCATCTTCATTACGACGGTTGAGACCTGTGACGAAAAAGGGGATAGCGAGTTTGGTGAGTACCGATCTTTCGCCATAGTCTTGGCCGCCTTTGTCAAAATAGACAAGGGCTACTTTCATATTTTGGCCACATGCGCGAATAGCTAATCCTAAACCTGCTGTAGTTTTACCTTTACCTTTGCCAGTATAAATTTGAATCATGAAGCTAGTTAACTGTGGGCGACTATAGCAGTTTTTATCTACCGAGTCAGGCTTTGACTACTTGTTGATTAGTAACTCTACTTCTCCGCATGGTACCTAGTAGCAAATCTTTTTGCCATGGTTCTAGGCTATTACTTTTTACGATTACGGGCATTTTTTCTCTGGCCAAAATTGTCCACATTTGGACTGGGGGTACATGTTGAGTAATGGTGATGACTAAGGGGAGTTTGTCACTTTTAGCTTTTTGTACACGGGTAACCAATACAGGATAGTTGTCCCATAATTCTGGAGGGATAGCTTCACCTGATTGATTGCAAAGGTTTGATGCTTCTATATCCGCTTTGGTCACTAAGTATGAAAAATCATTTTGAGCAGCTTCTTCTATTTCCCCATCATTACGCCGTAGTTCCGGAGGAATATAGTGCAATCCTAGTGACTGATAAATGTCAGCTTCTGTTCTACTAGCAATATTCTTTTCTCCTTCGAATACACCATACTCATTCAGTTTGTAGCCTTTATCTTTAGCAATATTTCTCAGTACTACATTGTGCTCTTTGGAGCCGGTAAAGTACTGCAGTGCGGCTCCAAAGCTTTCTTCGGGTACGACCCGCAAATCTATCTGTAAGTTGTTTCCGACCAAAATTGAGGCTTTAGTGGGACCTTGCGCCTGCACCAGTGTTTTTTGTGGGTAGTTTACGAAGTATGTGATGAGTTCATCAGCATGTTCAGACGTAGTTAAAATGTCGGCGTCCCCAATGGTTTCTTCATACCGTCTTACTGATCCACCAACACAGGCTTGTATGCAGTAATTACTTGCTTTGAGATAGGTAAGCATATCATGGACTACTGGCAATACTTCAGTAATAGGACTGCGGCTCGTATTTTTCTTAATGCGAGTCATTGCCTCCCGTAAGTTGGTTAAGCTTTTTTCACCAAAGCCTTCATGGTTGGCTAATTCATCAGTGCTCAGTACTTTTTCTAGATCTGGAAGAGATTTGACATGGTATTCTTCAAATAACAATTTGGCAGTTTTAGGACCTACATGAGGGATGCGAAGAATATCGAAGAAAGTTTCAGGGTATATTTCTAAAATTGCGTCGTAGGTGGCAATGTGCCCGTTTGCTAAATAAGAAATAATTTTCTCTGCCATAGCTTTGCCAATGCCAGGTATTTTGGGTAGTTCATCGTCTTTAATCAAATTAGTCACTGGTTCCGGAAGATTGCGAATGACACGAGCCCCGTTTTCATATGCCACAATTCTGAAGTGGTTTTTCTTTTCATCTTCCACAGCCAAAGCGTAGGCAAGATTCTGAAAAATAGTGGAGAGGGTGGTATTGATATCTTTGGACATGGGAGAAAAAGTTGAGAGTTGCCCCAAAGGGGTCCCTTCGGGAAAAGTTTTATAGGCACAGGTGTCATCTTTAGCTTTTCAAAATTCTGCATTCTGAACTCTGAATTCTTAATTAAACAGAGTGCCTATGTTGTTTTTGATTTTGTCGAAATTTAAGGTGTTATTCACTTTATCTTGAATAGTATTGACTTGGGTGGTGACGAAATTATAGGTCTGCCAAATCAAAATGAGTGATAGTATCAAAGGTATACTATGCCAAATGAGGCCGATCCAGAATTGTCTTTTCTCACTGCGATTGCGTTTGTGGTTTTCTTGTACTAATTGGGCTAGGAGAGCATTGGTTTTTTGTTGCTCCACTAGAAGCATATTGGTTTCATTTTCCATAGCAAAGATTAGGCTATCGCTACTATATAGTACGGATGCTTCGGATGAAATAGTATAAAAAAAGAGGTGTAGAATGCTTGGAATATCCCCCAATATGCCAAGCCAGGAACTACACCTCGCTAATAATTATACAACATAAAATATATTTGTCTAGTCTCTAGACTATAGAGCAATAAAACTACTAGCACCGAGCCAGGCTAGATTGAAGATTGCTCGCTGAGATTTCGCATATACCGGGCTTTCAAAGATCATGCCTATCAGTTCTTCTGGATTGAGTGAGATCACGGCTACTTTGTTGTTGTAGATCATAATTTCATGTTCAAACCAAAATTCTTGGGGATTGATGAAGAGGATTTCTACTAATTCAGGTGGGTAATTCTGTGGATAGTATGTTTGAATATAGCTAAATGCTTTTTGGCTGGAAGGACAAATCAAGCGGGTTTTGATATTTCGTTCAATTTTCTTTTGAGCATACGTGATTAGGTATTCGCCGAGTAGGTCACTAGCACCTTGCAGATTGGAATAACCTAAAAGTTCTTTAGCTGAAAGCGTATCTTCCAGAATAGTATGTAGTCCTGCTATTCCTTCGAAATATTTGATTTGTGGTTTGAGTGCTTGGGCATTGGTAATGGAGACCAAGTCCGGAAGGACATGTTTAGCATATTTAACTCGTTCTTCTAGGGTAGAGATAATACGTGTTGGAGTTTCTGCTAAGTAATAGCGAACATTTTCTTTAGTAATACAGCTGACTAATCCTTTCTCAGTAAGCTTTTCCAATGTGTGATAACAATTTACTCGCGGTAGTTTGGCTCTTTTGGCGATGCTGCTCACGAAGCCACCGCCAAGTTCTAATAATGCTACATAGACCTTTCCTTCACTTTCACTGAGACCAAGTCGCTCAAAATTAAGATAAAGCATATTTTTGTTTGCTTAGAGCTCAATGTAAGCAGGAAACAAAGAATTAACAAGATCGGAACAATTGCGAATTGAGAATTGCGAATGGCGAATTTTTAATGCAGAAGGCAGAATTCAGAGTGCAGAATTGTAGCTCAGGGTGGGATTCTGCTGCATGTAAACCATGATTATCCCTTAAGGATCCCACATGTTCGGGAGGAGTCGAGTGATCTGGTCGATATACAGTTTAGCTGAGCTGATCTCTAATCTTTGCTCTTCGAATTGTTGTCGCTTGCCAATTGTTAATTAAATCCAATATGATGCCGGGGCAAAGTGAGCCGAAGTGGCGAAATGGCAGACGCGCTACGTTCAGGTCGTAGTCCTCGCAAGGGGGTGGAGGTTCAAGTCCTCTCTTCGGCACCACTATCATCAGTATTTTGATTTGATGATAGCTTTTTGCCTTTAGCTTGCGATTGGGAGGTTCTAACCTGGTGAGTGGTGGGATTGGCCATATCAAGGTTGAACCTGAAATCGACTACGCCGTTGATATTCCAGCCTACATCCGTCTTTACTCGGTACATTCTTACTTGCTGCACGTAGAGCTTTATGAGGTTACGCTTATGATCGTCATTTGCCCGATCCATTTGGTAGTTGAATGTCTTTGCGTGTTCTTTCAATTTGCGGATATCTAGATCACGTTCACCAATAACTCTTAGTTCATCTTCTAGACTAGTAATTGCCATGGTGAGAGTATTCAGCTCATCTTGCTTGATTCGAATACGCTCATTCATCTTTTCTTCACTATAGCTGCCATTCTCGAATGCCTGTTGAATACGGGCTGTGGCTAGCTCGAGATTGAGCTTCTTTGCGCGCATGTCCCCGAGTTGTCCTTGAATGGTCTCTATATGGCTCTTCTCATCACCCATATAGGCCATGGCTTGTTTCACGAAGCTTTCTGGGTCTTCTATCGCTTTGCCCAGTTCTTTCCCGACAAACTCTTCAGCTTGTTTGCCAGGGATCTCGAATACGGGATGATAGATACCATTGACTGCTATTTGCTTGCGGCGATAGCTGATGCCACCTTTATGTCTACGTACACCTACGAAACGATTATATTTAGGCAAAGTCATGTCTATAAGCTTGCCTGAGAGTAGATAAACATCTTTGCGGGCTATATTGGTATTCGAAGAGCGAATAAGCTGCGCTTGCTGATAGAGCACTTCAGGAACACAAGCAGGGACTGAGACTACGGTCCACTTATCTTCTTGAAGCATATGACCAAGTTCGTCTTTTTGGTTGGCAATGAACTCACCGCGATAGATAGGATTAGAAAGCACTGTGATCACAGACTTAGGTGACCATGGGCTATGCTTGAAGCGATCGAGCTTATGTTCGCCCTTTGTTACTTGGGCAGCATTAAGCTTGTCTGCGATCTGACCTGCTCCTAAGTGATCGTATACATACCACTGATAGATCTGTTCTACCCACTTTTGCTCTGATTCAAGTAGCGCCAGCTTCTTACCTCTGCCATTCGAGTTCTTGATGGCTTTATAGCCGAAGGGGATATGGGTACCGGTGAAGTTCCCCATTTCAGCTGAAGCTAATCTACCCATCATCGTGCGATCTTTGATTAGCTCTCGTTCGAATTGGGCTAGGGATCCAAATATCTGTAGGACCAGCTTGCCCATTGGGCCTCTGAAGTCCAGATTTTCCTGCATAGATATTAAACTCACGCCATGCTTCTCTAGCTCTTCAAAGATGATCAGGAGATGCTTGAGGCTACGTGAGAGGCGATCAATCTTCAGTACTAGCACGACATCGTACTGATCTTTGCGCACACCTTCCATCATTTTCATCAGACCTTCACGGTTGATATCACTACCGGTGTGGGTATCAGTAAATATCCACTCTTGCTTGGTATAGAGGTTGAGACCGATATTATCTTGCACATACGAAAGCAAGCGCTGGCGTTGAGCCTCCAGGCTATATCCCTCTACTTGCTGTTCAGTAGTAGAAACCCTCACATAGATCGCAACACGACGTGGCACATCAGTGGTAGTGAACATGGGGTGATGTTAACTATCCGCATGCTAGCATAGCTCGCAAAAACGATCTTGGTGAGTAAGGGGATTTTAACTTTTCATACTATTCACTTTTGTTTGAGATGATCGAAGTAGCCCAAATAAATGAATAGATCCATAAGAGCATGGAGATCCTCGGTACTATGTGTCTCAGGTTTTGTTGTTTGAAACGTGATTTGAGTTCGCCGTGATTTAAAAATGACTCGTTCCGTTCCAGGGATACGAGTGCTTTTTTGAGCCTGACCTTCCCTTCTCTGGTGGCCATCGTGGCCAAGAGTGGGGAGAGGCTTATGCCTCATACTCGAAAGAGCATGGTTAGCGAATGGGTTAGGGAAAACCAATCAACCATTACATTACGTAAGGGAGAATAATTAGGTTTATAAAAATTGCAAGAGGAATTCAAAGAAAATAAAGAAAGCTTTAATCTCTTTTTAAGAAATCCTTTAATCAAATTTAAAGAATTATCTACTAGCTGATTTTAGTTCGACAACCTTCTGGTAGAATTTTACCAATTCAGGACTAAGCTTGGCCTGTACGAATATTCCTCCAATAAACCATCCTTGAATACATGGGGTACGGCCTGCTCCACTGCCATAGCCTTCAGGAATTAAATGTGCTTCTAATTCTTGGCGTCCCCTGA
>CAZXKW010000034.1:600-8580 GCA_964641565.1 uncultured Candidatus Peribacteria bacterium | reverse complement strand
CTCTCCACCACGAGCTTGCGCAAGCTGACCATTCTTATTAGTCATTCGTTATTAGTTATCACTTTCTTATTCCTGTAGGCAGCCTTTGCGAGCTTGCCCCAACGGGGCCCCTTTGGGGAACAATTAAGAGATTGCTAATGACGGGATTAGGAAAGATTGAGAATTACCTTAGTCTGAGTCTAAGTCTTAGTCTCACACTCCTTACAATTGCTATTGATTTAAAATCAATCTTCTTTTAATTCCTTATGAACGGGGTAACTACAAAAATAATTCGGCCTGATATACGAGTTGAGGGTGTCTTCCCTACCGGCTTTGGATTGGAATTGGGGTTTCCCGATACAACAAGTTCATTTGAACAAGTGTGGTTTGATCGTGAGTATGAATTAAGAGCATTGGTCAGAGCTTGGGGATTTTTGGTAGTGAAACATCCAGCGGCTATATCTTCTGGTAGTAACTTTGCTTGGTATCATCCACCAGAGGATAGATCTGATCCTGATATGCCATGGCATACTGATGGTAGGAAAGGCGATAATATTGTTGCATTGACCCAAGATCTGGGTGCTAGCCCTCGTATACCAGGTACAGCAATTGCGCCTGCAAGATTAATAAACCAAGCATTAGCTGATGAGCGTTTATATATAGGCAGTGAACTGGAAAGAATCTGGGATGCAGGCTGCCCTAGCGCGGGTGCTGAGCCTGAAATGGCCACTATTTTAGATATTGAATGGCTCCTTGGAGAGACGCAATTACGTGCAGAAATCATTGCACTAGAAAGAAAGGCAACAGCGAGTATTCGTGATCAAATACATACTCATACCTGGGTAGGAAATGCTGGAGCTGTGATGCTTATTGATAATTCATTTGATCAAGTCATGGGATGTAAGACATTACATGCTCGATTTTTGCCGGAAGGTGAGACGTATTCTGGTGATCAAATTTACGTCACCAATTTCTAATGTTTATTTGGGTTGAGTCTGTGCTTTTAGATGGCGCTTTCATTGACTGCAACTTCCACTCTCTGCTATGAATAGAGCACTTATGCTAGCTGAAAATTTATGATGCAGATGCGTTGGTACCATGTGCGCAGGCGTTTGGGGTGGATTGTGCTTACGGTTTTACTGACGACATTTGTCTGTATTCAATCCTTTCAAGGACAGTTTTTCTTTTCTATTGCGCAAAAGTTTCAAGATAGTTTTTTGCAGCTTACTAATGATGTAGATCAAGATATTGTTGTCATTAAGATTGATGATAAGAGCTTACAAAAATTAGGTGCTTTCCCCTGGCCGCGTGGGGAGCATGCGAAGATGATTGCTCTACTGGATCAGGCTCAAGCCAAGGTAATTGGTTACGATGTCGCTTTCTTTGAGGGCTCTCCACTTACTGATCAAGACCAACTGCTGAGTGTGGCTTTAGCTGATACTACAGTTCCAGTAGTTTTGCCATTAGAATTGAATGAAGTGGCTGCAGGCAATGCTCAAGTGCAGCATCTTCCTTTGAACAACTTTATAGGTAAGCGAGTACAGACTGGATTTATTAATATTCAGGCTGACCAAGACCTTTTGGTTCGTCATTTCCCTCCTAAACTTACCTTTGCTGGTAAATATATTCCTAGTTTTAGTTCAGCTATTGTAAACCAAGTAAAGGGTACAGCCTATCAATTTCCTCCAGACAATAGAGTTTATTTGCCTATTCAGGATATTGGTAAGTATGCCAGTTTTTCTTTCAGTGATGTTCTAGATGGAACCGTGCCCAAGCAGATGTTCAAAGATAAAATTGTATTGGTTGGAAGTACTGCAGCAACACTTCATGATGAGGTGTTCATTCCTAATCAAAATGACAAAACTCCAGGTGTGTTTTTACATGCGCTTACTATCGATAATATGCTGAACCAAAGGGCATTTACCCCTTTGGCAAGTAGTATCGTTTGGATTTTGCTCATGATTATCATTGTGATTGCTTTTGGTGCAAAACTATTTTTGCGTACTTTCGCTGATTGGAGCATCACGGTAATGCTTTTGGCAATAATAATTATGTTACCTTTCTTGCTGGCACCTAAGATGGTAATTGTTCCGTTGTTTTACTTAGTTCTTACCTGGTTGGTTACGGTGCTTGCTGGATCCTTACTCAAAATTAATGTGATTGAGGATGAACGAGAGCAATTACGTTCACACTTTTCGTTGTATGTGAATAAGTCTGTTGTCGATCGTTTGGCACAAAATCCGGAGAAAGCTGTTTTGGGTGGGGACAAGCGTGAGATGACCGTACTTTTTTCTGATATCCGTGGGTTTACTTCTATTTCTGAGCAAATGACACCTGCAGATGTGGTTCATTTCTTGAATCAATATTTAGATATGATGACAGCAATTGTTTTGGAGCAAGGAGGTGTCTTAGATAAATATATTGGTGATGCAATCATGGCTTTTTGGGGAGCTCCATTGCATCAAGAAGATCATGCGGTGCTAGGAGTGCGCACAGCTTGGCTGATGCAAAAAGCAATGAAAGAAAATGGGCATTTGTTTTTGAAAAATTGGCCTGATCTGGGTGAGTTGAAAATTGGTATTGGGCTTAATACAGGAATGATGGCTGTCGGGAATATGGGGTCTCATCTACGCTTCGATTACACGGTGATCGGCGATAATGTGAATACGGCTTCTCGCATTGAGGGACTAACAAAGTACTGGCGTGCGGATATTTTGATTGCTGAAGCTACTAAGAAACTAGTAGATAAACAATTTATTTGTCGAGAATTGGATTTAGTCAGAGTAAAGGGGCGTACTGAGCCACTAAGACTTTTTGATATTCTCGGTGAGAAAACTGAGGACAATGGTGATCTAGTTCAAAAGTTGGCTGTCTTCAATCAAGCAATAAAACTTTACCGTGATGGTAAGTTTGCTGAAGCAATTGATCAGTTTCAGCTCTGGAAAGAAAGTATGCCTCAAGATAAAGTAGTGGATGTGTTCATTGAACGCTGCCAAGATTTTATTACTCATCCTGAGCAAGCAAAGGGGTTCACAGGTGTGATTATTATGGATAGTAAGTAAAAAATTTATTTCATTTGTATGTCAAAGATAACCATTTGGATAGCAGTAATAGTTGTATTAGTAATTGGTGTTGCAGCCGGAGGCTATATGTATGCTCTGACCATCCAATCTGGAGTTGCCCCGAATGCTACTCCTATTGTAGTTGCTACTACACCAACCAACACTACAAATATTCCTGTTATTACTAATGCCAAAGCTACTTTGATGGTTGAGCAGGGGACCATTCAACATATTCGTGGGGTACAGACCATGATGATAACAAATGAAAGTGAGGTACTGGTTGGTGATCAATTAAAGACTGGTGCTAATGACCAAGGATTTATCATATTTCCAGACAATGATGTGATTCGATTGGCGACTAATACGCATATTACTTTGCAAGCATTAGTATCAAGTGATACCGAGAGTAAAGTGGCTATTTTGCAATCAAGTGGTAATACCTGGTCGCATGTCCAAAGTATTTTGGACCGTAAACATGATTATAGTGTTCAAAGTCCTACCTTGGTGGCTACCGTGCGTGGGACAGTGTTTAACTTTAGCGTCGATGCTAGTCAGCAGCAATCTTGGGTGGGCGTATACGAATCAAAAGTAGATGTCACCAGAACAAGTGATCAATCAAAGGTATTGGTATCTGCAGGGGACTTCGATACTGAAAACAATGGTACCGGTCAATCAATGGCAGTAAAGAAAATGGAAGCAGATAAAATGGAGAGTCCATGGTTTAAACAAAATATTACTAAAGATCAAAATCTGGAGTCGCTAATGGATAAATCAGGACAAGCAAGCTTATCAAAAGATTATTTACGCAAAAATCGTGCGGCTTTTTTCAAAAATGTCCCCTCAGTTCAGCCAATCATGAATACCACAATATCGCCAGCTGCAACTGTTTCTATCCAGCCTCAAAGCTTTGATCCTGCACTTGTTCTGAGGCAGATTTTGAAAGAGATGGTAGCGAAGAATTATATCGGAGCTACTGAAGCAGAGTTTGCCATTAAAGGACTCATTGATCACCCTGATCTTTTGAAATTAAAATCAGAAGCTGAAGTGAGAGCATATGTGGAAGGCTACTTGCAGAGCCAAGTTATAGGCTATCCGGGTGTCGTTGAATCATCACCAGCTCCTTCACCATTAGCCAAGGTGGAGTCTGATCCCACTTCTGCTCCAGAACCAACTTTGAATACTTCTAGGCAAACATCTCAACCAACGTCGACAATTTCGCCTTCGCCATCACCAAGTGGGACATTAAGATTTTCTCCCATCTACAATTTTTCTAGTAATAACCTTAGATACATTGCTCCAAGCTCACCTTCACCTGATCCAATTAAATAGCCTATAGTTTGGGAATTCATTATCGTTGGTATGCGTGTACATCTATGCCTGGTGCGAAATTCTGTTAATTGTGTTATAATCACAATCTGGATTTTTTGAAATTATGTTGGATACCAGAGCAGATATAGATTCTATCAACAGATTGCCATTGGCTGAAGAGAAATTATTTTTAGCCAATAAACTGGGGGATTTTCTTAAACCAACTACTAAAATTAGTTTAGGAGATATTGGAAATTTGTTTCCAAATCAACTTAACGCAATTAATAAACTCTATCAGTTTTTACTGCAACCAGGAGCTGATGACATTGGCTATATGGTTCAGCCTACAGGTTCAGGTAAAACATTAATAATGGCTTTAATTGTAAAGTTGTTTGATGTAGAGACACTCATGCTAGTGCCGCGAATAAACTTATTGGAGTATACAAAAAATGAATTGATTAGTCTGGGTATAGCTGCAGAAGATATCGGAATTGTAGGGGGAGGAATGAATGAGGTGGGGAGAAAAATTACTTTGAGTACGTATCAAAGTCACCTGAGCCGAATAAATGAGCCGACGTATAGTGCACATAATAAAAGAAAGAAATTTATTGTTTGTGACGAAGCTCACACTGCTTTGGGTGAAAAAACTAGAGCATCAATTGCACGGGTTTTGGTTGATGACGATGATGATGTTGAGTACGAAGATCTTTCCGCTGATGAGTTTACCGCCCAAGAAGCAGGTTTTAGCCAAGTTGTGCGAGATTATCAAGGGCAAGCTTTTATTTTAGGCTTCACTGCCACACCTCAGCTGGCTGGTAAACATGTAAATACCCATTTTAAAAATGAAATTGCGAGAGAGGGTTTAGTAAAAATGATCAGTGCAGGAATACTGGCCAAATTGCGAGTAGCACAATTGCCTGGAGATATTCAACGAGGTGTTGAAATAGTAGGGAGAAGGATGACACAACAGCAAAAAGAAAAGACTCTTTATCGCAACGATGCTTATAGAAAACTTTTAGATAAATACGAGCAGGTCTTTGAGGGGATGCTTGCGGATGATCAAATTCCTAGAGCTGTAGCCAGATGTACTAATATTGAAGAAGCAAAGAAATTTGCTGATCTCTTAACTGAACGAGGGTATAAAGCTGAATTGTGTACTAGTAGAGATGCTGACGCTAAGACGCCAGAACAACAAAGATTGAAATTAGCCTGGCTTGAAGCTGCTATGCTAGCTGGTAAACTAGATGTAATTATCACTGTAGATAAGTTAGCGATGGGGTGGAATTTCCCGGCTGCAAATATAGCAATTGATGCTACTGCTTCAGCTAGTCCTGCCAAAATTATCCAGTTTTTGGGTAGAATTTTGAGAAGAGCTAAGGATAAAAAATATGCAACGTTAATTTGCATGTCTTGGTTAGTTCAGTTTTCTTCACCTAAGAAACAGGGGAATGGAGATGCTCACGGTGATGATCATGCGGATTTACCCTTAGACAATGATCCAGAAAGTAATGATGATGATCATGATGAAAAGGAGGGTTCTGGGCGACGAAAACGATATGATTTCTTCCGAGCATTATTAGACAGTGGAGAGGATATAGATACAGCCTTAAGAATATTCACCGATGAATCGGGGCACAGTGTTACTTGTAACCTTGATGAAATTCAAGACGTAATGGAATTAGACGCCAAATACTTTTCTTCACCAGAAAAAGTACGCCGGGATTTAAGTACCTATGCTTATGCTAGTGGTATTGATATTGCGAAGTTAACCACAGGTAAACCATATAGAGATGTCTCAATAGTATGTGGAAACGGCGAAAGTGTGACTTTGAATAGATATTTGATCCGAGCTTCACAAGCGTTGGGATTGGATTCTAGTGCAGCATCACTTGTAGCATTAAAAAGATTGATTGGATTGGAAGTAAAAAAAACGTATTTGGCAATGGATGCGGTATACTACCAATGTGCTGATTGTGTAAGAGCTGATTTGCAAAAATATGCTGAAACTTTGGGGGTTGGTATTGCGCAGCTGGTACTAAATGCTAGCTTTAATGCTTGTTCAGTAATATGTCAGAATGGCGAACCAGTCAAAGGCCAGAGATATTTGCGTAGGGCAATGGTAGCATTTAGTTCAGAGTCAGCAGGTTCTGCATTGGCTAAACTAAAAAAATTAGTTGGTCTAGAAATAAAAACATATTTGGCAATGGATGCTGTGTACTTTCAATGTGCTGATTGTGTAAGAGCAGATTTAGAAAAATATGCACAAACTGCAAATGTAGATCTTGTTAACCTAAACACATCTCCTCCTTATATGGATGTTGGTGTTACCTGTGCCAATCAAGAGTTAGTTATTTGGGCAACTTATTTAAATCGTGCTGGTAAAGCTCTGGGCATTGAATCCAAGGCTCAAACATGTGTTGCATTAAAGAAATTGATAGGTTTGGAAAGCAAAACATATATCGATATGGATGCTGTGTACTTTCATTGTGTGGATTGTGTAAGAGGGGATTTACAAAAATATGCTAAAGCGGCCAAAGTCAGTGTGCTTAAGTTGACTACAGCAGCTCGATACATTTCTCTTTCTGTGACATGTGCTAATGGCGAAGAAGTCATCTGGGAGACATACTATTATAGAGCAAAAAGAGCATTGGGTTTAGCTACCTACTCCGCAGCGGTAATTGAGTTGAAAAAATTGACTAATCAATATGATGTTTTAGATGGTGCGTATTTTGCTCAAAATGAAAAGGTAAAGCATGATTTACATGCGTATGCTGCGGCTGCTGGAATTGATGTTGACCGATTGTCAGACAGCTCGCACTTGCGTGAATTTGATGCAGTACCTGCGAATGGTGAAACGATTAAATGGGGGGCGTATTTGAATACAGCTATGAAGGCTCTAAATGCAACGACAAGAGCTGAGGCTCTTACTGTTCTCAAGCGTTTATGTAGCGGTGCTTAAAGTTTACGTTGAAATCTTCAATCCGTAGCTTTCGCATCAGATCGCTAAAGCCTGCTCTATTGAAGCATTGTTTTCAGCGAAACTGATTTTTACACTGCTCTGGAATTTTTGCTTGGAAATTGGCCTGAAGTGCGCTCGCGTCGTACATCTAATGATTTAGTGATAGAGCTAATAATACCAGGTACTTCTGGTTGATCTGTAAATGGTCTTAATGCTTCTTGGAATTTAATCAAAACAGCTGATCGCTGTTCATCTGCTTCAGGGGCGGTGCTTTGCGATAGAATGAGTCTGCAAATCTCTCTATGCCCGAGGCTAAAAAGGTATTGTAATAGTTTGCCTACCCAACGGATGCTGGCAAGGTATTCTGATGTTCTTTTAATCTGCTTTACGCGTTTTCCTAAAGCTAAGTAGTTATTTAAAAGTTTTCCAAATGCATTTATTGGTGCAGGAGTAGGTCCAGTTAGTAGATTTAAAGTAGCTTGGTCTCTACCTGATACAATTGATATTTTGTTTCGATTTACAGCTACTGTTGCAGCAAGTTGAAATCCAAGGTCAGTTACCGATAGAGACTCTGTTTCTCTTGGTGCATCAAAGGGTTTTTGTAATGGTGATGTCGTCATAGTATCTTGGGGGTAAGATTTTTGGTGGAGATCTAGATACCTATTTATTGGA
>CAZXKW010000034.1:0-590 GCA_964641565.1 uncultured Candidatus Peribacteria bacterium | reverse complement strand
ATAAATAGCAGCAGCACGCCATGAGCCTGGTGGTGGTAATCTTGATATCAACTTCAACTACACTGATTCGAAACTGATGAATTGTTTGGAAAATAACTTATAGTAATCCCAACTCTTTTAATGCTGCTATGTGCATTAAATTGGTAGGATCATATTTACCCAAAAATAAATGTGGATACATGGCGGGATTTTCGATGAGCAATTGCCATATTTTGATATTTCCTTCGCGGTAAATAATGTCTTTGGTGTAACAAACACCTTTTTGATTAGTAGGTGTGCCTCGGAAAATTCTTACGCATAATTTCCAAGCTTTTTCTTTGAGTTGGTCGGCATCTTTGCTGGGGAATTTGAGAAAATAATACTCCCTCATGATTTCATAGGTGGCACGAAAGTCACGTTTGGTACCATCAAGACCTTGTACTAGACCTATGGCAAAATATTTGTCTTCACCACTAAAGTTTTTAAATTTTCCGCTGAGGATCTGCTCGGTTGCCGTCGCTAGTCCTTCTTCTGCCATGAGATAGTGGTCTAACCCATATCGTAATAATTGTAAGGGGCTATGTTCAGCTACAGTACTACGATATACGTGG
>CAZXKW010000033.1:2294-8829 GCA_964641565.1 uncultured Candidatus Peribacteria bacterium | reverse complement strand
CGGAGGTGCCAACACGTATTCCTGATGAAGCGCTCCGGACTCTCAATGTTGCTCCAGATCAAATATCTCAATTGCCAGTTCAGGCGCAACAAGAGATTGCTCGGCAACAGGCTTCACTAAGAGATACGATTTTACGTCAGAGTCAAGAACAGATAGCCGCTTCTCGTGGAGGAATAGCTTTGCCATCTAATGAACCGTCTAGTAATGGTCAACCTACAGAAACCTCCACTTCATCACCTGGTGCAGCTGGTCAATCCGCATTGAACCTGAGCCGGTCTTACTTAAGTAGTGCCCATGATTTGAATGAAGCAAATATTGCGCAAACACTTTCGTTGGCAACAGCTGCAGACATTAGACTCTGGAAAGGCTATTACGACTCAATGTTCACTAAAATTGAAGAGACTCGGCGATCCTATGAACGTATCAAAGGTAGCTTGGAGCGTTATAAAAATCAGTTAGACAGTATGCTCAACCAGTTACCGACAACTATTCTTTCTTGCACTAGATAAAATGAAACGCCCTATTTTAAATACATATCGAATTCAATCAATGATTTTGATTGCTTTGACAGTAGGACTAATTACGCCTTATGTCAGTGCCCAGGTTGATATGCCTTCGGTTGTTCCTAGCTCCCTTAATCAATCTCAGCTTTCAGATCAGGCTAATACTGCTCGTGACCAATTAGATGCTGAAGCTCGAAATCGAAGACGCAACTTAGAGAGATCTGCCAATGATACTCTGCGACAGACCCTGGAAAGAGTAAATGTCCCATCTAATCCAGTCGATGCGCTCAGTGGGGCAAATCCTGAGAATACACTACGAGGGGCTCAGGCTGATGGTTTCGAGGCAGTGGATCAAGTAATGGCTGGAAGTAACTTACCTCCTGCTGATGCTCCAGCCTTGGTAAATGGTGATGCCAGCTCTTTAATTGACGCTGGTGTGACTAGTCCTGAAGATATCAATAGAGTAATTAGCCAGGCAAATAGAGCGTATACCAATGGCAGTAATGAAAGCCTTTTTGCTCGATCTCAAGCAGACTGGGCCTCTGGTGTTCGCAACCTAGCTAACTGTTCTAGTGGTGATGATGATGGTAAAGATTTTTGTCAGTCTTTAGAAGATCTCAAGGGGGTCTTGAATGAGATTAAAGCTGACATGCGCGAGACAGTGAGTGCAGGTTTCTTAATACTCCATCACTTACCAACCCAGTTTGCAATGGATTGTTGCTGCCAGGTCCAAGCATCCCTTTAAATCAAGTAAATATTGCCAACACAGATGCTGCTTATGATCCAGCTAGTGGCAGACTAACCCTGGAAGCTGTTAAAAATGAATTACTCGCAGCTGGTGATTTAGCTGAAAATAATTCTACTCTAGATAACAATGCAACCGCTTTAGGCCATGGTATTAACCTCATCAGGAATAATAATGGTATCTATAGTCAAAATGTCGCTCAATTACAGGGTAAATATGACGCCCTGACGCAGCGTGTTTGGCAAAATTTCGATACTACTATGGAAAAGAGATTTCAGACTCTCAGAAAGCACACTGAAGAGATGAACACCCTTGCTAATCAGCTGGCTCAGATTCAATTAATGTTAGCTCGACGACCGCGAACACCATAATCTATGAAGCTGAAAATTATCCTTGCTACTAGTACATTTTTTATTGCCACACCATTGCTTATTGGTCAGAGCTTACCTTCTACTGTGCTTCCAACGGTACCATCTGTTCCCAACATATCTGGATCATCTTTACCTTCGATCCCCAATCTTAGTAATGGAAGCTTTTCCAGTCCCCTTCCAGCGTCGGTTTTGAGTCAGTCAGGGTTGGATACTAGCACTTTATCTCAGAACCCTGCCGAAAGAGCGCGTGGTTTAACTGATCAATATAAACAAGGCCTTTTGGATGATTCGCGCTTACCCACTTTGCCTGATAATAGTAGCCAGCTAGGTACAATGGCTAAGCGCTTTGCCGAGCAAACATTTCCTCAAGAATTTCAAGCTGCCAAGGGGCTACTCGCATTACCACAGGCATTACCTAGCAGTTTTCCTACCAGCATCCCTACGGCATTGCCAACCAGCGTGAGTGGTTTACCTACCAGCATTCCTACAGCATTACCAACAAGCCCAACTACTTTACCTACTAGTATTCCAACGACCTTTTCTACACCTTCCATCCCCTCTTTCTAGTCTATGATTAAAAAACTTTTTTTTATTGCGTTACTAGCTCTCAGTATTGGTTTGACCACTACGTATGCTCAATCAACGGCCTTAGATATTGCTCAAAACCAAGAGCGCAGTAGTACGACATTTGCCAACGAACAGCTCACAGCTAGTAATGCCAATCGTTATGCAGCATTGCAAAACCAAGTTGGTTCTACTATTAGTAGCCATGGAAGTATTGTTGATGAAGCCAAAAGAAATCTGGATCAGGTGCTCATCAAATTAGATCAAGCTACTAGTAGCTATACTAGTTTCAATCTTCGTTTCTTGCACTAAGCAGTAATGAACTGAATAAACTTCCGTTTACCTACCTGAACAATTAAGGGGGTTTTACTAGGGGTAAAAGTATAAGTGCGATCCTTTACCGGTTCTTGATTGACTTTGATTCCGCCCTGTTCAATAAGGCGGTTTAGTTGCGACTTCGATGTTTCTATACCACTCTGGAATAATGCCTCTACTAAGCTGATTTCTATCCCTGGTAATTGATGTGTGTGGATTTCGTCTGGTAGGGCTTTTTTTTGAAAAAGTTGGATGAAATTTTTCTCTGCTTCCAGGGCTGCTTCGGGACTGTGGTAAATGCTTACAATCTCTCGAGCTAGGCGCATTTTAGCATCACGAGGGTTGCCACCGTTTTTAATTGTTTCTACCATGGCGGCTATTTCTTCCATAGAGACATTGGTTGCTAGTTCAAAGTAACGTGCGATAAGTTGGTCAGGGATAGACATCGCTTTTCCATACTGATCTTCAGGTGACTCTAGAATGCCGATATAATTGTTAAGCGACTTGCTCATTTTGAGCTTGCCATCTAAGCCTTCGAGAATTGGCATGGTCATTACATGCTGTGGTTCTTCTCCAAAGGCTTTTTGTAATACGCGACCTGCTAAACAATTAAACTTTTGATCACTGCCCCCAATTTCCAAGTCAGCTTTAAGCACTACAGAATCGTAGCCTTGCATTAAAGGGTAGAAAAATTCATGGAGATGGATGGGTTTGTTTTCATTCATGCGTTTTTCGAACATGTCACGTTCGAGCATCTGCTGCACCGTAAAATGCGATGCGAGTCCAATTACTTCACCAAAGCTCATATGTTCTAACCAGTCTGCATTATAAACCACCTCCAATTTATTCATATCCAAGACCTTGCCAGCTTGGTCCATGTAGTTTTTGAAATTTTCTTCTACATCTTCTTTGGTCAGTTGTTTGCGAGTTTCCCCTTTGTCAGTAGGATCCCCTATTTTTCCGGTAAAGTTCCCCACTATCAAAATGCAATGATGGCCAGCATCTTGGAATTGGCGAAGCTTTCTAAACGGAACAGCATGTCCAATGTGCAGTGCACTTCCGGTAGGGTCGATACCAAGCTTGATTCGTAGCTTTTTGCCGCTTTCTAATTTCTTTTTGAACTCATCGTAAATAATGACCTCGCTAGTTCCACGCTGTAAGAGAGCTTTGATCGTATTGGGAGAAGTGTCGACTGTTGGCATGAGAATAGATAAATAATGAGTAGGTAAACTACCAGAGTAGTAAATTTACCATACTTAAAAGGCTTTCTGATTGTAAAAAAGAAAGCCTTTTAAAGCAAATTATAGGCCGGGAATTTTTAGTCTACAACTCTTATGAATGGTCCGCGGCATGATGTATATGCAATTGCACCGATTGTTGGTGTCATTGTGACGTCATAAATACCATTCGCAACAGTGGGAGTCACGATCGGAGTATTTGGAGCAGTAAATACTTGACGAGGTGAAACACCTGAAAGCATATAATAAAAACTATAATTAACTGTACTACTAGGAGGCACTGTGACAGCCTCAGCGATATATTGCACTTGTCCTCTACTAGCTCGGCTGTATGTGCACTCGGTAGCACCAGGGTTACATCCTGGAATTCCCACTACGATAACTCTTGTGCAAGTAGGTGCGCCGCTGGCGATGGTAATTCTAGTAGTTATGCCCGCATCTGGGCTTGCATCAGCTCTAGCATCAGCTCCAGCCTCTAATCCTGTGTCGCCTTCTACTTCTGCTGGTAGGTCTCTAGTGGCGTCAATAACATCTCGACTGTCCGCCCCATCTATGACATCAATGGCATCCATTGGATCTCTAGCGTCAATGATTTCAATGTCTGCACCGTTATCACCTCGGTCGTCTTGAGCGTCTTGTCTGTCTTCTGTGGGAGCATCGGGTTCACCGCTGCTAACATCAAGTCCATTGTCCCCTGGTGCATCTTCTACTCGCGCATCCACAATTGCTAGTTCGTTAGCTGTGTCAGCAGGGCTATCGTGAGGGGTAGTATCGGAAGGGGTATCAATTGTGATGGCTTCACTGCTGACATCAGGATTGTCAGTTGTAGTAATATCTACTGCGGCATCCATGGAAGCAATTCCCTCTGTTGCTGCGTCCATTTGAGGATTATCTGGCGTATCTGCTGTTGCTCCGTCCATGGGAGGAGGTGTTGTGTCGTCTCCTACATCAGCTGCATCGCTGAAATTGCTGGCGCCATCGGCGATAACTTGGACGTTAAAAGGGTTGTCGATCACATTAGTAGCACAGCCTGTTAACTTCAGGACAATTAATCCTATAGCCGCTCTTGTGCTGTTTCCAGGTCTGGTTTTTTTGATATATTTTTCAGCTATCTCTCTACTTGCTTTTGGTGCTTGGTGAGTCATAAAATTGTAAGTTTGCGCTTTATAATAGATAACTTATAGGCGTTTTGTCAATTGTTGCGCTGACATCATAATTTCATATTTAGCTAGTTATCATTCATAGAAGTAATTCTCATCTACTATGAACAGGTATGGCATTTTTATAATTGCGGCCATTCTATCTTATACCTTTTATGCGCAATTGAGCTTAACTACTGATTTAGAATCAGCTAAAGTTTTGCTTCAGAAAAGTGAAAGCTATGCTATTACTATAGTGGAAATTTTGCGACAGTCCCCTACTGAAGTTTTTGCTATAGCGAAAATCGACTCTGTTAATGCTTCTATACTGGTAAAAATTCCAACGTCTAACGCTGCTCTTTACGATAGAATGCTTGTTAGTGGTGAAATTAACTTTGATTTGGATCCTCAGTTGAATAGTTATTACAGTGTAAAAAGAATTGTTGCTAGCCTGGAAGTATCTACGATTCTTTTTACTGAAAGCCATTTTTCTATCCTTGGCTATTTTCATAGAATGAGATTAACTGTATCAAATATTTTAACTGCCAAGCTGAACTATCGTGCTGCTGCTTTGCTTGCTGGTATCCTGTGGGGTGATACAGATTTGCTACCCCGGGCTGTAAAAGACAACTTCAAAGAAGTCGGACTGAGTCATGTGATGGCTGTTTCTGGAGCTAATATGAGTTTATTGGCGCAGATCGTTCTTAATCTTCTCTATTTCTTACCAATTCGCTGGCGCTATCTGCTAACGATAATTTTTATCATTCTTTTTAGTGGTGTAGTTGGGATGTCAGCTGCTGTGATTAGAGCGGCATTGATGGCTATTGTGGGTGCTATCGCTGCTATTTCAGGTCAGCGGTACTGGAGTCAGCGTGCTTTTATTTTTGTTTTGCTTGCTGTGTTCATCTTCAATCCGCTCATTATTTTATATGATGTCGGTTTCCAGCTATCCTGTGCTGCTACAGCCAGCTTGTTGTTTTTGAACCCAAGGGTAATGGTGTTTTTTGGGTTTGTGCCTTATCAAAGTTTACGTAATTTGCTTGCAACAACAATTACCGTTTCATTAGGGATTTTACCGATAACACTTTATTGCTTCTCTGTTTGGTATCCCCTTTCATTGCTAGTAAATGTTTTGCTGCTCCCTTTGATTTCCTTACTTTCTATGGTGCTTTATTTTCTATTTATTCTTTTGTTTTTACCCTTTATCCAAGATATTGTGGCTGAAATTGTTAGTAGTGCTCTTAGTAGTTTACTGGAGTTGATCCGTATCTTGGCTGGTGTCTCTTCCAGTCTGGTATTAACATGGAAAATGCCGCTGTCTATCGTCTTCCTGTCCTACTTCCTTCTTATATTCTTGATTGTCGAAGGTGGGTGGGGTGGAATAATTTCCAGGGTAAAAAGCTTAATAGGCAAGCTCTAATTATTTCTCGTACCTGTACATCATTTGAAAATTTGCTAGGGTGTAAAAGATAACAATTTACTATGAGTGCAAGTACTCAACTCAATCTTCGTCAGGTCGCCCAGCTTATCAAGCGTAGCACCAAAAGTGTACGTAATTATATTAAGGCTGGTCGTTTGCGTGCTTCCAAGGTAGAAAGTGTTAATGGTCCTGAATATAGTTTTACTGTTGCTGACGTTATTGATTTTGCCAAGGCTGACC
>CAZXKW010000033.1:939-2284 GCA_964641565.1 uncultured Candidatus Peribacteria bacterium | reverse complement strand
GGGGCTGTGGACCAAGCTGATTCCGTGGTAGTTGATGATACTAGTTTGCCGCTGATTCCGTATCATGATCAAAAGTTAGATCTTAGTCAGTTTACTCAGGTGTTGTTGTCTTTGGAGAATGATAAAATGAAGCTGATTGAAGATTTTGGTGAGTATAAGGCACGTTTGGCTTACAAGATGGGGCAATTGGAGAGTCAAGTGAAGCAGCTAGAGTCTGGAGCTGATGAAAAAGAGCGTCTCAAAAAGAAAGTTGTTGATTTAGAGAAAAATTATAAAGTTCGTGATATGGATGCTCGCCAATTATTGGCAATGAAAGAGTTTTACGAGGGCAGGCCTTGGTGGAAATTTTGGCAAAAATTTGATTTGAAAGATTCAGAAAAATTAGTTGGAGGTTCTTACTAACAGTTTATGAGAAAATTACTCTTAATAATGGTGCTTTTTGCTGTGTTCTTGATTTGGGATTTTAATCGATTTTTGTCTTCCCCAGTCAGCTTTACTGCGAATACTTTAGTTGTTGAACAGGGGATGGGGTTCAATGATCTTCGTGACGATCTTATTAAGAACAATCAATCATTGTTGGCTACTCTTTACTATCCACTTTATATTAAAGTAACTAGTCCCGGTTTGAAGTTCGGGCCGCATTCAATAGCTACCAATGCTACTGTTGAGTCTCTTATTGCAAGTTTAGGGCAAGATCCAGATGATGTAAAAGTTCGTCTGCCAGAAGGGGATAGGTTGGAGGCTTTTGCTAAAACACTGGCGCTTGCCGGGCTAAGCAATGAGAAGGAGATTTTGTCGTGTTTTAAAACTTGTGAAGCGGTTGCGCCTAGTCTTTTTGATGATGTGTCTGGTTATGAAGGATTCTTGTTTCCTGATACATATGTTTTTAGTCCGGCTTCATCGCCAAAACAAATAGTAGAGCTTTTACTAAAAAATTTCCGCAATAAATTTGAACCCTTGGTTGGCAAATATTCTGGGTTTTTAGCTCAGCATAAGCCTAGAGATATTGTTATTATAGCTTCTCTTTTGGAGAGGGAGGCTGTTTCACTTGAGGATAAGAGGATAGTGGCTGGGATCTTATATAATAGAATTGATGTGGGTATGCGTCTGGATGTAGATGCTACGGTAAGTTATATGAAAGGGGATTGGCGAGCCCCAATCACTTATGAGGATCTTCAACGTGACTCTCCTTATAACACTAGAAAGAACCTCGGACTGCCCCCTGGGCCAATCTGTAATCCAGGTTTAGTCAGTTTAGAGGCAGCTATGTCACCAGCACCATCCAGTTATTTGTACTATTTAACTGGAAACAACGGTCACATGTATTACGCTAAGACATTAGAAG
>CAZXKW010000033.1:0-929 GCA_964641565.1 uncultured Candidatus Peribacteria bacterium | reverse complement strand
AAACCTGTTCTAAGATCTGGAAGAGAAATATGAGGAACGTTATTGAAATTAGTTTCGTTTATAATTCCTTTTGCTATAATTTTATCAGCTAAAACAGCTCCATTTGAAGATATTTTAATGCTACTTCCAATAGCAGTATTTATTGCAGTACCACCAAAATAAACAGTTGAGAATAATTATCAAACAAGTTTTAAACATCGATTAAAACTTGTTCAAAACTACTATTCTAGGGCTAAAAAATTACTGTTTTGGGTAAATTGACGCTTAAATTTGGAGGATAAGTGCTTTTTGTTCGTTGACATCAAGGAAATCACTATGCTAACTTCCCCTGCGATACGCGTGCTCTTCACATTTTTAGTGTTTTCGTTGTCTCTTGTAACGGTTTTATTACTGTCACGTAATAAGATTGTGACAAGAGGCTAGACCCTGGAAATGTTCCATGGCCAACGCTTATGCTCCTTAACATGTCGGGTGAAATAAAGTGAGATTTTGAGTCTCACTTAACAATTATGTTTTTTTACTGGTTCTAATATCTTAGTACTCGTGTCTATCTTTCAAAATAGACAAACACTGCGAATAAACTCTTTATATATAGTTATTCGCGCAGATAAATCTTTTATCTAAAATTATTTACTTTTAATTACTAGTCTTAATATGACAAAACTTCGCAAGATAGCTGTAGCAGTTTCTACTGCAGCTATGTTTTTCGGGGTATTGCCACAAGCATTAGCAGGTAGCATCTTCTCAGATGTTGCTGATACTAATGAATTTGCGGTATTTATTCATGATTTGCAAGCGCAAGGTATCGTTAGTGGTGTTGGCACAACAGGTATGTACATGCCTGAACGTAATGTTACTCGTGGTGAAATGATGAAAATGGTCATCAACGCTATGAAAAAGTCAGGCGAAGGTAAGAGTGCTCTTACTGA
>CAZXKW010000032.1:7134-8839 GCA_964641565.1 uncultured Candidatus Peribacteria bacterium | reverse complement strand
TTCATTTTTCTCAAAAAAACTTAATGGTGGTACCTGAAAGTTTTCGAAACTAGCAGCTAATACTGATCCGAAGTTACCTATAGCTCCATAAGCTTCTAGCAGTTGCCGAATATACATTACTACATCCATCGCCAAATAAGCAGGAAACATACTACTAGTACCTTGCTCATAGGTGAATCTTTCCTCAACTAAAGGAATAGAAAACTGGACTTTACCTAGTCCCAATTCCATATAATGAGTATTTCCAACCCCCTGAGCTACAGTTAATAATGGATCATTAGGGCAGTACCGTGTTTTATCAACTGGGTCAGTGGTTGAGTAGCCAACTAATACTATCTTTTGGCCCTTTCTAGTATGGGCTATCAAAGTAAATGCAGGCTTCCCAGAGCTGGCACACAACAAATTCTCTACTCCTTCAGCCTCTTCCACCTTGGCTGCATACACATTCAACTGGCCAGTCATAGGACTAATAAATTTAATTGCGTCGATAATCCTAATGCTATCACCCAAGCCAATTACACTATCAATTACAGGCGATATAGCTAGAACTACATCAGAACTATGTAAAAAGCTTCTACTCCAGCGACTCCAAAAAGCATTCACTCGTGCATGATGGACACCATCAAATTCTAAAACAGTTTCTACACAATCTCGCCCAGGATTTAGATCATCTTTTTTTATGACAGAATGTATCAGCTTGCGATCAGCATAAATTGCGCCCCCCCCCCATTCGAGGATCAAGTGTATATTGAACAACAGCATAAGATAGAGTCTCTTCACAACCACCTGCTTTCATCATTTCTTTAAATTGAAAAGCAGCATTTAATCACACAGGCACAAAAAGTCAACATCACACTCCCTGTTTTTGCCAAAGCATAAAGAACCTACCTTGCTTTTTATAGAGTTGAGCAAAACTGCCCGACTCGATTAATTTCCCATCTTCAATAACCAAGATCTTATCCATTTCTCTGATAGTGCTTAATCTATGAGCAATCACAATCGCCGTTACATTTTCAAAGAATTGATGCAAAGAATCCCGAATCTTTTCTTCGGATTCCAAATCCAAATGGGAAGTAGCTTCGTCTAAAAGTAAAATCTGGGGTTGTTTAAATATCGCTCTAGCAATACCTAAACGCTGACGCTCCCCCCCAGAAAGTTTTACTCCTTTTTCACCAATTACCGTATCTAATCCCTGAGGTAACTTTTGCACCAAATCTGTAATATGCGCAATTTCTAAAGATTGTTTGAACAATTTTGCGTTCTTTTTCTTACTGGCATTGGTAATAGTAATATTATCCCTCAAAGAGAAATTAAAGACCTCAGTATCTTGAAGGACAACGGAGACATTTTGAAAGTACGCATTTTTACTAATATCTTTAATTGAAAGGCCATCAAACAAAATATCGCCAGAAAACTCCTCCCGTTCTTTAAGCAGCAGCTTTAAGATTGTAGACTTCCCCGCCCCAGACAAACCAACAATACCGACCTTCTCCCCACGCTTAACAGTAAAGGATATATTCTTAAGCACTTTGTTACTTCCATAAGCAAACGAAACTTTTTTAAAAGCAATTTCTTGCCAATTATTTGGAAAAGCTACTTTATTCACTTCACTATCAATAGTAATAGGTTGATCCAAGACAACTTGGAGCCGCATCATGCTAAATCGCCCACTGATAAAGTCTTCCGTGATACTAGCGAACTCATC